>JBAWDI010000226.1:0-5027 GCA_049590695.1 Bryobacteraceae bacterium | reverse complement strand
CCGCATGGAGCCGCGCCGCTACCGCCCCGGCGGCGAAGGTCGCGGTAGCCCGTTGCAAAACGTATGGTCCCGACCTGGCCCCCACCTTGGACAAGATGTTCGATCAACTGGGCGGCCTGGGCGGGTTGGTGAAGGGCAAGACCGTGGCCGTAAAAGTGAACTTCATTGGCGTTCGGTGGTCGCGCTTGGGCAACGCGTTGATGGAGGACACCTACTGGACGCATCCGCGCATCATCGGCGCGACGGTAAGCCTCCTGGGCAAGGCCGGCGCGCGCCGCATCCGCGTGGTGGAAGGCCCCTGGTCGACCTCCGAAACCCTGCCAGAGGTCATGCTGTCCATGAACTGGAGGCCGCAGGACATCCTGAGCGCGGCCCCCAACGTGGAATTCCAAAACACCAATTACCTGGGGCCCTGGAAGACATACTCGCGGTTCATGGTGCCCGGCGGGGGGCTGATCTACCCCGGCTACGACCTGAGTCATGCGTACGAGGACTGCGACGTTTTTATCTCGCTCGCCAAGATGAAAGAGCACTCCGCCACGGGGGTCACGCTGTCCATGAAGAACGTGTATGGAACCACTCCCATCACTATCTATGGCCAGGACGCGGGAGTGGACGAACCGAGCATACGCCCGCATGGCGGACGCGGCAATGTGTTTCACTTTGCGACCCGCCTGCCGTCCAAGAGCGCGCCGCAGCAGATCGACATGAGTTTGCCGAAGGACGCCGGCTTCCGGCTGCCGCGCATTATCGCCGAGCTGAACTCCGCGCGGCCCGTTCACCTGGCGATCATCGACGGCATCAAGACGGCCACCGGCGGAGAGACCGCTGGCGGGGGGCTCAAGGCAGCCGTGAACCCCGGAGTGATCATTGCCGGAACCAATACCGTGGCCACCGACGCGGTGGCCATGACCGTGATGGGATTCGACCCCTTGGCCGAGCGCGGGAAGGCGCCGTTTGCCAGGTGCGACAGCACGCTGCTATTCGGCGAACAGCTAGGTGTGGGTCTCCGCGACCTCGGCAAGAACGAGGTAGTCGGGGTTCCCGTCTCCGACGTTATATTCAGCTACCCGGCCGTGCGTGAGAAGCTTCAGGCCGGTCAGCAGAAGAGGGGCTGAACCGTAACTTCAGGCGGCAGGCGGGCCCGCCACCGTGCGTCTCGCCTGCTTCCAAAAAAGCTCGGAAGAGTCCAGGGAAGCGATCATGCGATCTCTGACCTGGTGCCCGTCCCTGATGGTGTCGAGAAGTTGATGGTGGCGTTGCGCGCTGCCCAGCAGATCAACCCGGTAATCCAAGCGCGTGCGGATCAGAAAGAACGCAAAAAGAGGCACCACCAGGGTTTCCAGGCTGCTCGCCAAATAGCGGTTTTGCGAGAGTCGCCATAGCGTTCGGTGAAACTCGAGATCGTTCTGGTAGAAACGCTCGAAATCGCTGGTTTCGGCGGCCGTCTTCATCCCGTCCACGAAGCCCTGCAATATGTCGAGGTCTGCGGGCGACATGTGCTCCACAGCCAGTTCCACCGCCAGACTTTCAAGCGGCTTTCTGATCTGGAAGATCTGTTGCGCGTCCTCCCAGGTCATCTGGGTGATGAAGCTGCCCTTGTTTGGAATTCGCGTGACCAGGCCGGCCCGTTCCAATTCGAAAAGCGCTTCCCTCACAGCCGTATTTCCGACGCCCAACTGCTTGGCAAGCCGGAGTTCGACAACCCGATCTCCAGGGCCCAGATCGCCCGACGTGATCGCTTGCCGGATAATCTCCACGATTCGATGTCGGAGCGTGACCGGCCTAATCGGCGTTGTGGAAATGTTCATCGCCACCCCATAATCCATAGTGCATCGAAGTGAGCGCAAGCGCAAGTGAGCCGTTGGACCGTCTCGCGGCAATTGCCTCTCGGTGCAACCCTGGAGAGCTTTGCGTATGAGGGAACTGAATGGGAGTCGATGAAACACTGCTGAAGGAGGTTTTCGACGCGTGCTCACGGTGGCGCGGACGGACAGGATCATCCTGTTCGGATCCGCCGCCACGGGCCAGATGACCAAAGACAGCGACATCGACCTGCTGGTGGTGGAACCGGAACCGGCCAATACGCGCGACCGAAGCGTCAGGATCCGGCGGGCGATGGGTGGCGTGCCATACCCCGTCGATGTCATCGTGATGTCCAGCGAGCGCTTCGAAGAAACGAAGAACATCATCGGGGGATCGCTTACCCGGCACAGAAGTAGGGACGCGTCCTCTAGGAAGCCGCCGGATGTCGCGATCCGCGAGTTGGTCCGGCAGTGGATCGATAAGGCTGCGGCGGACCTCGACGTTGAGAAGTACCTGAAGGCCCTTCTGGTCCGGCACCAGATCGAATTCCCGAAGACGCACGACCTCGCCAAGTTGCTGGACCGGGTGACTACGGTGAACGCGAACATGGCTGAATCGCAGCGAGACGCGGACGCGCTCACGCCTTTCGGAGTGGAAGTGCGATCACCGAGCGACGCGCCGGAACTTCTTCCACGCGGCGAGGCCGAGGCGGCCCACAGTCATGTCCGTCACGTGCCGCCAGCTTGCAAGGGGGCCGCTCCACCCATCCGAATATTGCCCCTTCCCCTCGCGCCCCCAAACACGCTACAATGTGATTTGAGTGTCGAACCCTGAGAGTGGGCGAAAGCCCACTTTTTTGTTGGATTTTGCAATGTCGGAACCAGTGGCGTCCAAAATCGAGGAAATCGCCCAACGCGTGGCTCGGCCGGAAGGCCTGGAAGTGGTCGAGGTCGAGGTCAAGGGCGGCGGAAATCAACGCTTTGTCCGCATCTCCATCGACAAGCCCGCCGGTGTCACCCACGGCGATTGCGAGCTGGTCTCGCAGCAGGTGGGCACCATTCTGGACGTCGAAGATGTGGTCCCCGGCGGGCGGTACACGCTCGAAGTCAGTTCCCCCGGGGTGGAACGCAAGCTCCTCAAGCCCCAGGACTATGAGCGGTTCCAGGGCAAGAAAGCCAGAATTACTCTCCGCGAACCGCGCGACGGCCGGCGCAACTGGGAAGGCACCCTGGCCGGCCTCGATGACGGCTCCATCGGGCTGGAAACCGAGCCGGGGACGACTATGCGGTTTTCGCTCGATCAGATCCAGAAGGCCAATCTGAAGTTCGAGTGGTAAGCTCGCCGGAGAGAAAAACAGCCAGAAACCGAATCGGAACAACGAGGCTACTTTGGAAACGATTTTTCAGTCCATCGAGATACTGAGCAAGGAAAAAGGCATCGATCCGCAAATCGTCCTGGACGCCGTCAAGGACGCCATGCTGATCGCCGCCCGCAAACACTACCGCACCACCGAAGACTACATCGCCGAGATGGATCCGAAAACCGGCGCCATCCAGCTCTACGCCGTCAAGAAGGCGGTGGAGTCGGTCGAAGACCCGGTACACGAAATGACGCTGGCCGAGGCGCGGCGCATCTCTCCTCAGGCCGAAATCGGTTCCGAAGTTCGCATCCAGAAGAGCACCGAAGCGCTGGGCCGCATTTCGGCGCAAACCGCCAAGCAGGTCATTTTCCAGAAGGTCCGCGAAGCCGAGCGGGAAACCGTGTACCAGGAATACTCCGGGCGCACCGGCGAGCTGGTGAACTGCACCATCAAGCGCGTGGAGGGGCCGGACTACGTTCTGGACCTCGGCAAGACCGAAGCCAAGCTGGCCAAGAAAGAGCAGTCGCGCCTGGAAAGCTACAGCGTGGGCGACCGCGTCCGGTGCGTGATCCGGCTGGTCGATAAGGCCAGCAAAGGTCCGGGCGTGGTGGTGTCGCGCGCCGCGCCGGAGCTGGTGATGCGCCTCTTCGAGCAGGAAGTTCCCGAGATCTACGACGGCACGGTGACCATCAAGGGATGCGCGCGGGAAGCCGGCGAGCGCACCAAGATCGCCGTCCAGAGCCGCGACCGCGACGTCGATAGCGTGGGCGCCTGCGTGGGCATGAAGGGCATGCGCGTGCAGTCCATCATCCGCGAGCTGCGCGGCGAGAAGATCGACATCATCGAATATTCCGACGATCCGGTGGTGTTCGCCACGCATGCGCTCAGCCCGGCGAAGGTGAGCCGTATCACCATCCTCGATCCGGTGGAAAAGCACATGGAAGTGATCGTGGACGATTCGCAGCTCTCCCTCGCCATCGGCAAGAAGGGGCAGAACGTGCGCCTGGCGGCCAAGCTGCTCACCTGGAGAATCGATATCAAGAGCGAGGAAGAGAAGCGCCAGGAAGTGGAATCGCAGATGGCCGCGCTGGTGGCGCCGGGCGCGCCGGTTTCCGCGCTCATCGACTACGGCCTGCCCGCCACCCTGCTGGAGACGCTGCTGGCGGCCGGTGTCGGCACCATCGAGAAGCTGGGCGGCATGACGCCCGAGCAGATCGAGGAGATCCCGGACATCGGCCCCGAACTGGTGGAGAAAATCCAGCAGGCGGTCAACGCCTACTACAGCCAGTTCGAAGAACAGGGCCAGGCCGAGGCCGAGCCGGCAGCCGCGGAAGCAGCCGTCGAGGCGCAGGCCGTGGCCGCTGGCGATCTTCCCAGCGCTGTCGAGGCGGAGCCAAGCCCCGCTCCAGCGCCCGCGGAAACGCCATCGGAACAGGCCGAAACCGAGGAAACCCCGGAACAGTTTGCTACCATAGAGGACGCGGGTTCCCCCACTCACAATCAGTCCCAAGGAACCGGCCCAGAGGACGCCGCGCCCGGTGAGGACGCCGGGCCGGATGGGGGCGCCCCAGGTCGCGACCATTAGGAGCGCCTCGGCAGGTAGAAGTAGATTGCTCTGTCTATGAAGAAGATTCGAATCAACGAGCTGGCCCGGGAGTTGGAAGTCAAGGCTCACGAGATACTGGAGCGGCTCCCCGAATTGGGCGTCACTGAGAAGAAGACGCACTCCAGCTCCATCGATGAAGACGTGGCCATCAAGCTGCGCCGCTTGTATGGGTTTGAGGTGCCCGAACCCGAGCCCTCCCAGGCGGAGGAACTCGTGGCCCCGGCGGAAGCCGGCCCCGCTGGCGCAGCCGAACCG
>JBAWDI010000225.1:0-3596 GCA_049590695.1 Bryobacteraceae bacterium | reverse complement strand
GCCGGGCGCGTGCCGCACACACGTCACATGATTTCGAGCGGCGCCCTCAGCTTGATGTCGTCGGAGGCGGCGCCGATTTGCACTTCGTATTTGCCGGGCTCAACCACGCGTTTCATGGCGACGTTCCAAATGGCCAGCGTCGAAGGCGAAAGCGCGAACGACACAGACTTGGTTTCGTTGGGATTCAGGTGGATGCGGTCGAAGCCGCGGAGGGATTGCTCCCAGGTGATGGTGGAGCTGACGAACTGGTGGATGTAGAGCTGCGGAATCTCATCGCCGGCGCGCATGCCAGTATTGGTCAGATCGAAGGTGATGGTGACGTCGTGGTCCGCGGCGGTGCTGCCGGGGGAGACTCGCAGGTTGGAATACTTGAAAGTCGTGTAGCTCAGGCCGTAGCCGAAGGGCCAGAGGACGCCGGTGACGCTCAGAGGATTGCGGCCTCCGGCTTCGACATTGGCGCCGGGGTGGGTGGGGAAGTTGAGTTCCAACTGGCCGGTGGTTTTCGGGAAAGTGCAGTTCAGCTTGCCGCCGGGATTATAGTCGCCGAAGAGGGCGTCGACGATGGCATCGCCACCGTACATGCCGGGAAAGAAGGCCTGGAGGATGGCGGGGCTCACGCGGTTGGCGACGTTGAGGGCGACGGGGCGGCCGCTGATATCGACGACGATAGTGGGGGTTTTGGTGGCGGCGACGGCGCGGATCAGATCGTCCTGGCGGCCAGTGAGCGAGATGCCGGTGCGCGACGCGCTTTCGCCGACGGTGCCGCGCACGCCGGGTACGCCGTTGAATTGATCGCCCACTACGACGATGGCTATATCGGACTGGCGGGCGTTGGCGGCGGCCTCATCGATGAGCTGTTGCTCTTTGGCGGTGGGAGGTTCGTACATGATTTCGGTGTCGGGCCAATGCGCGTCGAAGAAGCCGGCGCCTTGGGACAACAGGACGCGGGCCTTGCCGGCGAAGCGGGTTTCGAGGGCGTGGCGCACGGTAACGACGGGGGGATCGCCCGGGCCGTAGCGGCCGCGTGCGTAATCGACGTTGTCGGCGTTGGGGCCGCTGAGGGCGATAGTTTTGACTTTGGCGGCATCGAGCGGCAGCAGCCCGCCATCGTTCTTGAGCAACACCAGGCTTTCGCGGGAAGCGCGCCGGGAGACGGCCAGGTGGGCAGCATTCATGACGATTGAGTCCGGCGTGTCGAGCGGGCGGTAGGGATGGTCGAAGAGGCCTTCGCGCATTTTGACGCGGAGCACGTCGCGCACGCGGGAATCCAGCACGGACATGGGGACGACGCCTTCCCGGACCAACTCGCGCAAGGGCAGCACGAACTGATCGGGCGGCTTGAAGTTGGTGCGCACGTTGAGGCCGGCGAGAATCACCTGGCGGACGGCGTCTTTGTAAGTGGCGGCCACGTGGTGCTTGTCGAAAAGATACTCGACGGCATCGCTATCGCTGACCACATAACCCTGGAAACCCATGCGCGTGCGCAGGATGTCCGTGAGGAAATAATGGTTTCCGGTAATGGGGATACCATCGTAATCGTTGTAAGAGCTCATCACGCCGAGCGGGTTCGCGGCGTGGATGACGCGCTCGTAGGGCCACAAGTGCAGCATCTCCATTTCGCGAGGCGCGATCTGCGGATCGGTGCGGGCATTGCCTTCGCGGGCGCCCTTGTTGTTGGAGTAGACAGCGAAGTGCTTCATGGTGGAGACCACGTGCTGCGACTGGATGCCGAGCACTTCTTGGATGGCGAGCTCGGAAACCAGGAAGGGATCTTCGCCGTAGGATTCGAGGCAGCGGCCCCAGCGCGGGTCGCGCATCACGTCCATGATGGGGGAATAGACGTTGTCGTAGCCCAGCGCGAAGCCCTCGCGGCCGGTGATCTCGCCGGCCTGGCGGATGAGGGCGCGATCCCAGGTAGCGCCCATGGCGAGCTGCGTGGGAAAGGCGGTAGCGTGGAAGTGCTCCACGCCGCGGATGCCTTCGTCGGTGAACTCGGCGGGGACGCCGAGGCGGGTATCTTCGATGAAAAAGCGCTGCACTTCATTGAGCGCCCAGGTGTGCTTGGAGGCGGGCCAGACGTAGGCCATGCCAGGCACGTCGGGACTCTGCTTCCAATAGGGGTTGCCGGTAAGGTGCTCGTCGATGTTGGCAACCCCGTCCTTCCAGAGGTCGGTGGTGCGCCAGGCTTCGGTGGGCAGATAATCGACCAGTACGCGGCGATAGCCGTAGAGCGTGGCGCACTGGACGGTTTTCTCCTCGAGCGTCATCTGGCGGATCAAGTCGTCCAGGCGCTTGTCTTCGGGCTGGGCGGGATCTTCGTAGATATCTTTTCGTCCGTTCTTGTTGAGGTCGATCCAGCCGTCGTGGTAGATGTCTTTGCGGGTGATAACGGGCTTGCCGGCGCGCCTGCACTCCTCGTAGGACGGCGGATAGAGCAGCGGGGCACTGAGACCCTTCGGGGGAGTCTCTTCTTGTGAAAGCGCTCGGGGAAACGGCGCCAGCAAGGCGATGCCGGCGAGGCAGGCGGCAGCGAGCCAGTAGGGCGTCTTGGGGGCCAGGGACCAGGCGGGTGCCCTCTGGGCGCGGGCAGGGGAAGGTCGACCTGCGAGCGGCTCTTTTTGCGTGTTCCGGTTGCAGTGCATCTTGGAGACCAGCATCGCACCGTGCGGAGGGTACCGCAAGCAGGCGGCGCGGCGCATCGTAGTTTTCGAGGCGCTCCACATAGCGGCAAGCCGCAAACAGGGGCGGCGGGCGCGTCCAAGGGCGGCAGGCGGATTGACAATCCGCCGCAGGTTAAAAACCTGCCCCACAATTCGTCGCGGCGCGCGAAGAATGTGATGGATAGTAGTAGTTGTGAAACAGGGCCGGAACCGGGATTGAGCCATCCCGCGGTGGGTCGACGGCCCGTTGGATCTGTCTCCGGAGTCTTTACGCCAGGGCGTTCCTGCAGAACTCGACGCATTTCGCAAGCTCGGTCATCAGGTCCGAGCCTTGCGGAACCGGGTACTCCATCTCGATAACCCCCGGAAATGGATACTTCTCCTTCTGCATCAGTTTCAGGGTTTCCTTGATGGGCGTGTCGCCTTCGCCCCACGGAACGTTCGGCCCATTATGCATCTTACGGTCCTTGAGGTGAATGTGAGTGACGCGGTCGTGGTACTTCTTCAGGAAAGGAATCGGCGAAACGCTGTTCCCGGCAATGAAGTGGCCGATATCCAGGTTTATGCCGTTGTATTTGGAATAGCTCATGGCGGTCTCCCAGCTCTCCGGCCGCCCAAAAGCCTCGGGGCTGGTGACGTTGGTGTGGCCGTGGTAGCCAATCATCATCTTGTGCTTTTCGCCGAACATGCCCAACCGCTTGGTGTGGCTCAGCGGGATTTCGCAGGAGATGGCATGCGCGCCCGCGGTCCTGGCCAGCCCGAACATGTAATCGATTTCCTCGTCGGAGAAGGTGTCGATGGCGTCCACTTTGACGATATCGATTTTGACCCCGGTGTCCTCGTACTTCTTGCGGAAGGCCTTGACCCTGTCCATGGATGCCGCCAGGCGCCAATTGCGCAATTCCTCGGCCGCAGCCTTGCGGGCCGCTTCCTGCT
>JBAWDI010000224.1:0-2046 GCA_049590695.1 Bryobacteraceae bacterium | reverse complement strand
TTCCTCCAGGCCGATAACGAGATGCGGACTTTCGCCAAGGAGACCGGCGGCCAGGCGTTCTTCCCGCGTTTTCAAGGCGAATATCCCTCGATTTTCGGGGCAATCCACCAGGCCTTGCGCAACCAGTACGTCATCACCTATTCTCCCAGCAACAAGGCCCACGACGGCACGTTCCGCAAAATCAAAGTCGACCTGGTGAACCCCGCCACCAACGAACCGCTGCCCGTGAAGGACGAGAAGGGCAAGCCCATCAAGTACCAGATCGTCGCCAAGGCCGGCTACAAAGCGCCCCGCGAAGTGGAGTAGGCGGGGCATGCTTTAGCTTGCCCTCGAATTTCGACTGCCCCGCACCGCCGCGTGCGTTTTCGCACACTCGGCGGTGCGCGCTTCTCTCGCCAACGCCCCCCGATTTGTCAAGCACTGAATCTGGCGGTTTTACAAGATGATGCAAGAGCGTTGACACGTGCGTTACGGTTCTGTTACTCTCGCTCCGTCGTAGCATGAAGCCCCCAGCCCCTTCTCACCCCAACATTTTGCTGGTGGACGACAATCGGGATGGATTGCTCGTTCGTCGAACAGTGCTCGAAGAAATGGGGTATCGTGTATCCATCGCCCTAAACGGGGAAGAGGGCCTCAAACTCTTCGAGAGCGCCAACTTCGACGTGGTGGTGACGGATTACCGCATGCCTCGCATGAACGGGGCGGAGCTGATCCAGCGGATTCGCAAACTGAACGCCCATGCGCGCATCATTCTGCTCTCCGGCTTCGTGGAGCCGCTGGGACTGACGGAGGAGAACACCGGCGCGGATGTCGTCATCGCCAAGAGCTCCAACGAGCCGGCCCACCTGACGCGCTGGGTCAAGCGCCTGCTGAACCGCGCCACGCGCAAGCCCCCCGCCACGCAGAAGATTGCTCCTACCCGGGCCAAGGCGTCGAGCGGCTGAAATCTGGCACACTGAGAGCGTGCCTCGGATCCGCACAAGTAGCGCCGGTGATCTTGTCGCCGGTGGTTTTCTCGGCCGGCCAGGTCACCGGCGACAAGAGGGTGCCCCCTGGGCTCGGCGCCACTCGCTGTTTCCCGCCCTCGCCCTGGCCGTAGCCTGCCTGTCGGCGGCCCTCGCAGCCGCGCCCGCGTCCCGCCGTAGCCCGAATCCGCCGAAACCGTCCCCGGCGATCAAGGCGTCGTCCACCGTCCGCCGCTGGATGAGAGGCATGACGTTGCGCGATGAGGTGGCGCAGTTGATCTTCATCCCGTTCCACGGCGCGCCGTCGAATTCGCGGTCGCGCGAGTATCGGAGCTTCGTGCGGCTGATCCGGGAAACCAAGGTCGGCGGCCTCATCCTGACCAATGTGTCCAACGGCCGGGTGGTGCGGAAGGCCGAGCCCTACGCCCTGGCGGCGTTCCTGAACCGCATGCAGCGGATGCCCAAAGTGCCGCTGCTGGTGGGTGCGGATTTCGAGCGGGGCGCCTCCATGCGCGTCGAAGGAACCACCGTCTTTCCTCATGCCATGGCGTTTGGCGCTACCGGAGACCCGGCCTTTTCGCGCTTCGAGGGTGAAGTCACCGCGCGCGAAGCCCGGGCGCTGGGCGTTCACTGGGTCTACTATCCGGTTGCCGACGTCAACAACAACCCCGACAACCCCATCATCAACATCCGCTCGTTCGGCGAGGATCCTCAAGCCGTGGCGGCGCACGTCAAGGCCTTCATCGAAGGCGCGCATTCCGACAAGCGCAACTTCGTGCTCACCACCGCCAAACATTTTCCGGGCCACGGCGACACGGCCGTCGATTCGCACCTGAACCTGCCCACCCTCAACGCCGGCCGGGAACGGCTCGAGCGCCTGGAACTGCTGCCGTTCCGCGCGGCCATCGAAGCGGGCGTCGATTCCATCATGACGGCGCACATCGCCGTGCCCGCCCTGGCGCCGCCCGATGTGCCCGCCACGCTCTCGCCCGCCATCCTCACGAACCTGCTGCGCGACGAGATGGGCTTCAAAGGCTTGGTAGTGACCGACGCGCTGGATATGGGCGGCATCGCCCAAGGC
>JBAWDI010000223.1:0-8413 GCA_049590695.1 Bryobacteraceae bacterium | reverse complement strand
CCGTGCGCACCGCTCTCGGCGCCAGCCGAGCGCGCCTCGTCAGGCTGGTGCTGACGGAGAGCACCGGTGTGGCGCTGCTGGGCGGCCTGTTTGGCGTCGCTCTGAGCTACGCCGGCGCGCGACTCATTGTGGCTTCGCTTCCCGCGAATGTGCAGCCCCTGAACCCGGACTTCTTCGACGCGCGCGTGCTCGCCTTCACCGCGGCCGTGGCGGTCCTCGCCGGCATTCTCGCCGGCATCGCTCCCGCGCTGCGCGTATCGCGCATCGATATCCATTCGACCCTCAAGAAGGCGCGCCGCGGCGCCGGCGGAGCGGCCTACGGAACTGGCATGCGCGGCGCGTTTGTGATCGCCGAAATCTCGCTGGCCGTCGTTCTCCTGCTCGCTGCCGGCCTGCTCATCCGCAGCTTCAACGCGCTCCAGAGCGTCGACCCGGGCTTTCGCGTGGATGGCCTGCTCACCGCGGAGGTTCAACTGCCGCCGGCGCGATATCCGAACCCCGAGGCGCGCGCCGCATTCTTCCGCGATTTGCTGGAGAAGATCGCCGCCATCCCCGGCGTGGAATCCGCCGACGCCTGCTCCAGCCTGCCCATGACCGGTGGAGGCTTCACCACCAGTTTCGTCGTCGATGGCCGGCCCGCGCCTCCTTCCGGCCACGAGAACTGGAGCCGCTGGCGCGCGGCCACCCCCGGATATTTCCAGACGCTCGGCATACCGCTCGTCCGCGGCCGCGCCTTCAACATGCTGGACGCCGCCGCCAGCCAGCCCGTGGCCATCATCAACCAGCGCATGGCCCGCACGTTCTTCCCCAATGAAGACCCCATCGGTAAACGCATCAAATGGAGCAGGGACCCCAGCTCCCCGGCGCCCTGGATGACCATCGTCGGCGTCAGCGGCGACGTCAAGGCATGGAGGCTCAACGCCCAGCCGCTGCCGGAAATGTTTACGCCGCTCAGCCAGCAGCCGCAGGCATTCCTGTTCCTCGCCATCCGCACCTGGCCGGCCGATCCCACCCCGGTTGCGGGCGCGGTGCGCGCGGCGCTGCGCCAGGTAGACCGCGACCAACCCATCACCGAAGTGCGCTCCATGCGCAGCACGGTGAGCGAATCGCTTACCGACGTGAAGTACGTGTCGCGCTTGACCGCCTTGTTCGCGGTCATCGCCATGCTGATGGCCGCCATGGGCATCTACGGCGTTATTTCCTATTCCGTCGCACAGCGAACCCACGAATTCGGCGTCCGCATGGTGCTGGGCGCCGGCGCGGGGGATGTGGTTCGCCTCGTGCTGCGGCAGGCGCTGTACGTGGTCGCCATCGGCTTGGCCATCGGCATCGCGGGCGCGCTGGTCGTGGCCAGGCTTCTCGCCAGTTGGCTGTACGGCGTGGGCCAGCACGATCCGCTGACGTTCACGCTGGTTCCACTGTCCCTGGGCGCCATCGCGCTACTGGCGAGCTACATTCCCGCCCGCCGCGCCACGCGCGTAGACCCAGCCGTGGCACTGCGCTGCGAGTAGCCCAGCGCGTTATTGGAAGTTTTCGATCATCATCAGGTGAGCGTCGTTGCTCACGCTCTGGCTGAAGAGGATGGTTTTCCGATCCGGAGACACACTCAAGCTCCCACCGATATTACCGACATACCCGCCGACTTTCGCCAGCAGCCGGCTGCTATGGCTGGAGAACTGGAAGAACTCCAGTGGATAATACTCGCCGTTCGAGGGGCCGATGTAGTAGATGCCTTCAGCCACCGGGGCGAACATTCTCCCGGATATGGAAGGCAGCACTTGTCGCTCCGCGCCTCCCGACAGCAATCTCGCGAAAACAGGCACCGAACCCAGTGGGAGTTTGGTATAGAACAGCGTTTGACCGTCGATGGATTCGTAAGCCGTCCATCCGCCGTTTCTCGTAACCTGCTCCCCCGGTCCTCCGGCAAAGGGAACCCGCCAGATCTCATGGCGTCCCGTGCGATCCGACCGGAAATAGAGCCATTTCCCATCGCGCGACCAGAACGGAATGGCGTCATTCGAAGGTCCGAAGGTGATTCTCCGGGGTGCGCTCCCGGCCGCATCCATGACATAAACTTCCGTGTGCCCATCCTGGCGCCTGGAGTCGAATGCGATCCAGCGGCCATCGGGCGACCAGCGAGCCGTTCCCTGGCTGCGTCCGGGACCATGGGTCAGTTGGACCGGTTTGGAACCGTCGGCTTGCGCGATCCAGATTTCGCCCTGTCCGGAACGGTCCGATGCAAACGCGATTCTGGTTCCATCGGGAGAGAACTGCGGATTGAAGTCCGTGGCCGACGAGACGATGAGAGGTTCCATGCCACCGTTCATGTGGTAACGCCAGATATCGTAATCGACGAGCGACCTGGAGAACACAAGGCGGCTGGCCGTGGGAGAAGCCGATGGAAAGGAGGCTTGTGTACCGGCAACCTCCAAACGCTGCGGCGGCTGCCGGCCATCGATTTCTATCCGCCACAGATAAAACGGAACGGACCCGACGGGCTGGGCCGAATAGATCAGCGAACCTCCGTCGCGGCTCCAAGTCAAGCCACCAGGGAGGGACGTTTGGAGCGCCATCTGGCGCGCGCTGCCCTGAGGAGAATAGCCGGAGCCTAGTTCCTGGACGTAGGCGGCGCAGATAGTTATGCTGATGCAGCCCGCATACGCCAGCCGATGTCCATCGGGGGCGAAGGCCGGCGAGGAGTCCCATGCGGGAGGTTTCGGATTCGAAATCCGGCGAGCCTCGCCGCCATCTACCGGCAGCAGGAAGATCCCGTGGTCTTCCGGGTTAACGTCGGACATCGCCAGCCACTTCCCGTCCGGCGACCAGGACATCTGGGAATCGGTGGCATGGCCGGCCAGTCTCCGCTCCGCCCCGCCCAGTGCGGACACCGTGTAGATGCCGCCATTGGAACCCGTGCGGAAAAAGGCGATCCGCTTCCCGTCCGGGGACCAGGCCGGATAATAGTCGGCAGTCGGGGAGGTAGTGAGCCGCAACGCATTGGTCTCGCCGAGCAGTTTCACGTAGATGCTGAACTTGTCACCCTTCTCGCCATCCCAACTGAAGGCGATCTGCTTGCCATCCGGCGAGAAGCTCGGATGCATCTGCCGGCCTGGATAGGTGGTTACCGGCACGACTGTCGGCTGAGGGAGTGGCGTCGTGCGCACTATCATGAACCACAGCCCGGCGCCGAGCAGCGCCAGCACAAGAACGGCCGCGCCCGCCCAAAGCCATGCTCGCTGGCGGGCTGGAGCGCTGGCTGCCTCAGGCAGGCGGGATTCGGACTCTTCTTTCAGTTCCAGCAGGGCGACGCGCACGTCGGCCATGTGCTGGAACCGCCGCTCCGGGTCTTTGCGCAGGCAGCGCGCGATGGTTCTTTCAAGATCGCGGGGCACGCTGGAGGGCAGCGGCCGGGGTTCCTCTTGGACCACTGCCGCCAGAGTGGAAATGTGCGAGTCCTTCTCAAATGCCCGGTGTCCCGTAACCATCTGGTACAGCACCGAGCCGAAGCTGAAGACGTCCGAGCGGACATCCACCGGTTTGCCCTGGGCCTGCTCCGGAGACATGTATGCGGGCGTGCCCATGATGGCGCCTTCCATCGTCAGGGTGGTTTCGTGTCCCGGCCCCAGTTCCACGCGCCGGGCCAGGCCGAAATCCAGCAGCTTTACCAGCCCGGGGTGCCCGCTGGCGGGCCCGGTCAGCATGATGTTGCCCGGTTTGAGATCGCGATGGATCACGCCGGCCGCGTGGGCCTTGGCCAGCCCGCTGGCGATCTGCGCTGCGTAATCCAGGGTCTTCCCCAGCGGCAAGCCTTTTCCAGGGATGATGTCGCCCAGGGTCTTCCCCTCGATGAACTCCATGGCGATGAAGTCCACCCCGTTGTCGGAACCGACTTCGTAAATGTTGACAATGTTCGGGTGATTCAGCGCGGAGGCCGCGCGGGCTTCGCGCAGCAATCGCTCCCGCCGCTCGGGGTCGGAGGCGTACTCCGGCGGAAGCACCTTGAGCGCCACCGGCCGGCGGAGCTGCGTGTCGTAGGCGCGGTACACAGCCCCCATGCCGCCTTCGCCAAGCTTCTCCTGAATCTGGTAGTGGGAGACTTGCTGGCCGGCGGTTAGGCAGGCTGCCTCAGGCGCCCACGCGGGCCGGTCGAGCATGCCGTCCGCCGTCGGCTGCGCCAGCAGGGATTCGACCTCGCGCCGCAGGTCTTCATCTCCGGCGCAGGCCGCCGCTAGAAACGCCGCCCGTTCTTCCGGCTGGCGTTCCGCCGCCGCCTGGTAGATCTCCTCGACGCGTCGCCAGCGGGCTGGATCCATAACAGCTTGGGCGAATTATAGCACCGCAAAGCCCGCCCCCGCTGGTTCAATCTCGCGCGGTTCAATCTCGCGCGGTTCAATCTCGCGCCACCGCGCCCTGAAGCCCTACCAGGTCGCCACGAGGGCCGGCGCCGGGGACGTCTCCTTTCTGAAGTGGGATCGGAGCAACTCCAGGTCCTCGGCAGCGAAGGCCAGAGGGCCACGGGCCATCCCGTCGAAGTCGCGAGCGCTCCAGAAGGCCTTCATGAGGCCTTCGCTGGAGTGCCGCGCAACACCTTCCAGCGCATGGGTCAGCTCGTGTGCCAGCACGTTGCCCAGGAACTCCGCCATGGGCAGGCGCACCCCAGTCGACCGCTGTGCGCGCATGTCCACGACATCGGCTACCCGGTAGTAGAAGACGTGCACGTTCGCGTCGGCCCCTCCGCTCAGGTTGGTGAAAGCCACCGACGGGGGAGGGAAATTCGCTGGTGCTCGGCCGTCGAACACCATGGTGAGCACTTCCCCGGCGGCCACCTCCCGCCGTTCTCCGGGCCGTTTGCTGTCCGCCCATTTGACTTCTATGCCCGCCGCACCGAATGCGGAGGTCGCCACCTGCTTGGCACGCGCCATGACGGCCTCCGGGACGCCGACCCGGTCGTACGTGAAGACCGTCACCAGCGCGTCCGCCTGTGGCTTGCGCGATCCCGCCTGGGCCGCCATCGCCGCTGCCATCACCACCGCCGCCCCAACCATCCAAGCTGTTTTCATCTCCTTCGCCTCCATCCGCTAAGCGGAAAGGGAAAGAGAAAACTACAAACCGAGGCTATAATTCCTGTGGATGGATTCTCAGACGGCGGAAGTCACGCGTTTACTGCGAGCGTGGGGCGGCGGCGACCACGCCGCGCTGGACCAGTTGACGCCGCTGGTCTACCGGGAACTGCACCGCATGGCCGGGCGCTACATGCAGCGAGTGAACTCTGGGAATAACACCCTGCAAGCCACCGCCCTGGTCAACGAAGCCTTCCTGCGCCTGGTGGATGTCACCGGCGTACGCTGGCAGGACCACGCCCATGCCGCCTTGGCCGAGCTTCTCCTGAATCTGGTAGTGGGAGACTTGTTGCCCGGTGTTGAGTCGGGCTGCCTCATGCGCCCACGCGGGCCGGTCCAGCATGCCGGTGTCCGACGGTTGCGCCAGCAGCGATTCGACCTCGCACCGCAGGTCTTCCTCCCCGGCGCAGGCCACCGCCACAAACGCCGCCCGTTCTTCCGGCTGGCGTTCCGCCGCCGCCTGGTAGATCTCCTCGACGCGTCGCCAGCGGGCTGAATCCATAACAGCTTGGGCGAATTATAGCACCGCAAAGCCCGAAATCCCATATGGTCTTGTGGCCTGAGAACCGCACTACGCCTCGGAGAACCGGCTCACATACCTTCGGGAATGCCCACGGCGGCGGTATCGGCCGTCCAAATCTCGACTGTTGCGCGGATCATCCTGGCATCGTCTGCCCGGAACCGCAAGCATCGTTCGGCATCCATCAGATCGCCCTTGCCAAGGCCCGCCTTCATGATCCCGGAGGGATTGTGCCCCAAACCCATCAAGTGCCCCATCTCGTGAACCATGACATAGCCCAGGACCGAATCCACCGGCTGCCTGGTACTCTTGGCGAATTCCTGTATGGGACCGTAGAACACCCAGGAGGTAGCACAATGTCGTGCGGCCGGGCACGGAACTGCCAGGCCCAAAGCCTCGGACCCCTGGGGGGCGATTCCGCGCCTTGTCGGCACGATCTTCACTACTGCATAGGTGCCGGACGCCGGCAGGACGCAGCCGGGACAGAGGATCCACTCCGTCTCTACCCCCGCTGTCCTGAGCGCCTCGCGCGCCTCTTTGGCCGCGGAGAGCAACTCCCAGCGTGGCATCCCGCTGTAGTCGTACAGTGCTACCGTGAGTCCGTCCTGGCCGCCGGAGCACGCCATTGGTGCCACCGCCATCGCCACCGCCGCCATCCAAGTTCGTTTCATCTCCTTCGCCTCCATCCGCTAAGCGGAAAAGGAAGGAGAAAACTACAAACTGAGGCTATAATTCTTGTGGATGGATTCTCCGACCGCGGAAGTCACGCGCTTACTGCGAGCCTGGGGCGGCGGCGACCACGCCGCGCTCGACCGGTTGACCCCCCTGGTCTACCGGGAACTGCACCGCATGGCCGGGCACTACATGCAGCGGGAAAACCCTGGAAACACGCTGCAAGCGACGGCTTTGGTCAACGAAGCCTTTCTGCGCCTGGTGGATGTCACCGGCGTGCGCTGGCAGGACCGCGCCCATTTCTTCGCCATCTCCGCCCAGATGATGCGGCGCATCCTGGTGGACGCCGCCCGCGCCCGCGGGTCCGGCAAACGCGGAGGCGGGGTGGTGCGCCTGGATATCAACGAATCCATCGACGCCCTCCCGCAACCGGACAGCCGGCTGGTGGATCTGGACGAGGCGCTGGAGTCCCTGGCGCAATTCGATGCCCGCAAGGCCAAAGTCGTGGAACTGCGCTTTTTCGGCGGCCTGAGCGTCGAGGACACCGCCGAAGTCCTGAAAATCTCTGCGCAAAGCGTCATGCGCGATTGGAAACTCGCGCGGGCGTGGCTCATGAGGGAACTGTCGTACTAGGAACCACAGCTTAGGCTAGTGCCATGAGCGCGTGGATGCGTTCGTGTGTGGGGCAGGATTGTATCCTGCGCGCCGGTTTGTTACCGGCGCAACCGGCGGGTTACCAACCCGCCGCAGGTTAAAAACCTGCCCCACAAGTTGAACACGCCGAGCCGGGCGTGCAACAATACGGATCGTTCACCATGGACCTTAAAAAGCTCATTCGCGAGGTGCCCGACTTCCCTAAACCGGGCATCCTCTTTTACGACATCACCACCCTGCTCAAGGACCCCGCCGGGCTGCGCGCCGTTATCGACGGGCTGAAGGAGCATTATCGCCAGACGCCGGTGGACCTGGTGCTGGGGATCGAAGCGCGCGGGTTCATCTTTGCGCCGGCGCTGGCCTATGCGCTGGGCGCGGGCTTTGTGCCGGTGCGCAAGCCGAAGAAACTGCCCGCCGAGGTGGTCGGCGTCACCTATGACCTGGAATACGGCACCGACACGATGGAGATGCACAAGGACGCCGTCGGGAACGGCAGCCGGGTACTGATTGTGGACGACCTGCTGGCCACCGGCGGCACCGCCGCGGCGGCGGCGCGCATGGTGCGGAGCGTGGGTGGCACGGTGGCGGGCATCGGATTCGTGGTGGAGCTGACGTTTCTCAACGGGCGCCGGAAGCTTGCGGGGTACGACGTCTTCTCGCTGCTCGAATACGATAAGTGATAAGATCAATGACCATGCGAAACCGTATGTTTGTTTTCGGCGCCATCGCGCTTCTTGCGCTGGTGGCCGCCGCCAGCGCCGCCGACCTGAGCGGCAAGTGGAAGGGCGATATGAAAATGCCCGACGGCGGGAGCCTGGAAATCAACTTCAATTTCCATGTGGACGGCGAGAAGCTGACCGGCACCGTCGCCAATACCTATGGCGAGGAGCAGATCACCGAGGGCTCGGTGAAGGGCGACGTCATCTCGTTCGTCATCATGGCCGGTGGCGGGCAGTTTAAGCTCACTTATAAAGGCCAGGTTGTGGGCGAGGAAATCAAGTTCCACGTGACCATCGGCGATATGGGCGAAGGCGATCTGACGGCCGCACGCGTGAAGTAGGCAGTGGGGCAGACCCCCTGGTCTGCGCGTCCGCTACGGACGCTCCCGTCTCGAAGAATCAGGCCCTTTGCCGGCTGCGACAGGCCGACGGGGCGTCGGCCGCGGACCAGGGGGTCCGCCCCACCTAAAACCCGTAGAGCCGCGCCGGGTTGTCCACCAGGATCTTCTGGCGGATGGCCGCATCCGGCGCCCACACGGCGAGCTGGTTCAGCAGCCGGCCGTCGTCGATCTGAAGCATGGGCGTCACATCCGTCGGACGGCGGCCGGAGGGCGTGGTGGTGGCGGGATGCGGCCAGTCCGTGCCCCACACGATGCGGTCGGCGTTGGCGGCGATCAGCGCCTTGGCGAAGGGCACGGCGTCCGGATAGTCCGGCGCCAGAGTGGACG
>JBAWDI010000222.1:0-3759 GCA_049590695.1 Bryobacteraceae bacterium | reverse complement strand
CACGCGATCCGTGGTATCGCGATGATCGCCGCGAAGCCCAATCTGATTTTGCTGGCTGGGTGCCGTATCGGCCGGACTGGCTGAAGCGGCAATGATCCCCTGGCCGACGCGGTTCGAGCAGCACGCGCATCCTGGGCCGAGTATCAGGAGGGAAGGCCGGCAGCGAGCTGGCCTGGCCGTCCCATCCACGCAGAATGAGGCGATAACATGAGTACCACCAACACAAATCTAAACCGACAAACGTTCTCGACATCCCGTGAGATCGAGTATTTCTCCGAATCTGAACTCACGACGCAGACCGGCTGCCCTAAGGAAGAGTGGTGGCCCTGCCTGGTCGCGAAGGAGTTGGCAGACAACGCCCTGGATAAGTGCGAGCAGGCCGGAACGCCTCCGCACATCACGATCGACTTCCAGGGGGACTCGCTGACGGTGGCCGACAACGGTCCCGGGCTGCAGCCGGATGTGCTGGAGCGGATCCTCGACTTCAGCAGCCGGACCAGCGACAAGGCTGCCTACATCTCTCCAACGCGGGGTGCCCGAAGCCTCTGATCGCGCAAGGCTGCCAGAGACAACGCGCGCTTACGAAAGGCTGTATATCTGCCGGCAGGAAACGCCGCTGGCCATTGCGATCTGGTTTAAGGAAACCCAGAGCCTTCCGAACGCTCGCATGGCCGTGGAAGAAATCGCGCGGCGCCTCAACATTGGCCGGCGGGCTGTGTACGCCATGTTGGAGCAGGGTATCCGTTGCCATACCGCCGCACCCCGGAACTGGTCGGTTTCCAGAGGCGGGTTGTCGCCGCTTGTGACAAGCGCGTGCCCTGGGCAGAGTGGCGGGCGGCGAACTATCACCCTCGCCAGCTCGGCGAGCGGCAGCCGCCGGCGAGGTACGAGGTTTTTGCGTAATGTCGGATTCCCGAAGGCAGTGACGATATGAGCGCTCAGAGCACCGGAAATGCTGGGTTGGATGCACTGGCGGACGCCATTGCCGAGCGCGTGCTGGCGCGGTTGCACCAAGGCGAGCAGCCGCGCCTGCTCACGGTGGATGAGGCGGCGGAGTACATTGGCCGCACTCAGAAGGCCCTGCGCCATATGATCGCCGCCGGCGCCATCGCCGCCGTACGCGAAGGATCGCGCGTACATCTAGATCGCGCCGACCTCGACCGCTGGGTTGATATGCGGAAGTTTCGAAGTTAAGGGTGTAGGGCTATGGCCGGACATAGACGTGGTGATGGAACAGTTTTCCTTCCGAAGGACAGGACGATCTGGCGGTTCACGTATTTCGTCCATGGCCGCCGGGTCACCGAAAGCAGCGGAAGCACCGATGAAGCGGAGGCACTGCGCCAGCTCAAGGTGAAGCTGGGCGAGGCGGCGGCGGGTAGGACCGTGACGCCCAGCCGCGCCACGATCAGCGATCTCTGCGCGCTGGTGATGGACAATCACCGTCTGCGCGAGCTGCACCGGACCAAGGTTGTCGAATACGTCTTGAACGCGCACATACTCCCTTCGTTGGGCCGCCTGCCAGCCTCGCGGTTCGGCTCGGCCCAAGTGAAGACGTACATCCTCCAGCGGCAAGCTGAAGGCGCGTCGAACGCCACCGTGAATCGCGAGCTGGCCATTGTGGGCCGTGGCTTCAAATTGGGCTACGAGGCGGAACCGAAGCTGGTGTTCCAATTGCCGATCATTCACAAGTTGCCCGAGAGCAGTCCGCGGCAGGGCTTCCTGGAGCCGGACCAATACGAGCGGGTCCTGGAGGAGCTGCCGGCCAGCCTCAAAGCGCTTTTCGTGTGCGGCTATCACACCGGCGCGCGGAAGGGCGAGCTTCGCGGTATTCAGTGGCCACAGGTGGATTTCGCTGCCAGTCTGATTCGGTTACCCGGCAAGCAGACCAAGAACGGGCGCCCGCGCACATTACCCATTTATGGCGATATGCGCCGCTGGCTGGAGCATCAGCGTGAGACGTTCCCCAAGGGATGCATGTGGGTCTTCCACGGCTCACCTAGCGGTCAGATCGATACTCACCTCAACGGCTGGACGGAGGCCTGCAAGCGCGCGGGCGTGCCCGCCCTGCTGTTCCACGATCTGCGCCGGAGCGCGGTGCGCAACATGAAGAAAGCTGGCCTCCAGGACCTCGAAGCCATGCGCATCAGCGGGCATCTGACGCGAAACGTCTTCGACCGCTACAACATCATCGACGAGGAAGATCTGGCTGAGGCCGGGAAGCGGTTGGAGGAGTATGCTCAGAAGCGGAAGCAGGAACGGGCGGCGCGGTTACGGCGCGTGAAGTGATCCAAGCCGCGGGATACTCTCACAGCGTTTGCTCGGCTACCTGGATGAATCGGTCAGCTCGATCCAGGTGAGCCTGAACATCTTCGCCAGACAGGATCACGTCAATCTGGTAGTCGCCGACGTTGCGAGCGTCCTGCGCTTCGACGATCCCGTGGTGGAACTCCCGAAGCACTTCGTCGTCTTTCGCAAACTCCTGTCCGAATGCGGCGATGACCGCCGAGTGCTTCGAAAAGCGCCGTTCCCGGCCAAGCAGAAAAGCTTGCGCCGTGTAGAACATGGCATAGTAGGCACGGGACACCGCGAAATCCAGATCTCCATCGGCCGCGAGGCGCCGGCCAGCGGCCACACTCCTCCGGGCTTTGGTGAGTAGCGCTTGCTGATTCGCATTCACAGGGGCACGCCCTCCGCGCGGATGTTCTGGAGGAGAGGACCGTCGGCCACCTGCGCGTCCTCTGCCGACATGTAGACGCACGTGATCACAACTTGGTGGCGCAGGCAGAGGTCGCCCCGGAACCGGCTAATGCGTCGCGCCTCTTCCAAAGGATTGACGTGTCCATAGAGCACCACCATGACGTCGATATCGGAGTCTGGAAGTGCATCTCCTCGAGCTTGGGAACCGAACAGGACCAAGCTAGCCAAGCGAGGGCCGTAGATTTTCTCAAGGCCGCGCCGGAATTCCGCCAACATCTCGTGCAGTGTCGGTGTCACGAGTCAACTCCCTTCCCAGTTTGCCACACGCCACCACCCGCCGTTCTCCGCGCCAACGCACGTCTTCTCTCACGTCACCTTTTCCGGAGCCAGGCCTCGACTCCTGTCCGCCGCCGAACGCCGAATGCGCCTTCATGCGCACTCCGGCGCAGCCGCTGGCCAGTCGGCGGCAGATCCGTGCCCTTTCCCACACCTCGTGGCCAGCAGCAACGCCCGTCTTCCGCGCACACGCGCGCCACGTGCGCCCCTGTGCCGCCACGTGGGACAATGGCACCAGGGCGCCGTGCCGGGCGGCGTGTGGCGCGTTTTGGCGGGATAATCGAGAACCGCTACCGCAACCGCTACCGCGCGCCTCGGTCGAAACCGTGGTAAGCTCAAAGGTGCCATACACTTGCGGAGGTGGCGGAATTGGCAGACGCACTAGCTTGAGGTGCTAGCGGGAGCAATCCCGTGGGGGTTCAAGTCCCCCCCCCCGCACCAGATTAAAAAAGAAACCAGTTATAGGCCACCGGACACCCGATGGCCTTTGGTCTTTTTGGACAGGCTGTAACCGTGATTATAACCATCACGCCTTCTGCAACCGTTCTGTTCCCGCGCCTTTGGACAGTGCGCCAATGCGAAATTCTGGGTTTAACAGTTATTTCCAGCGGTAGAGTCTTCTTTAGGCAAGGTGAATGGAAATGGATAAACCGCCATAGAGCGAAGCGCTTCCGCTCCTCAGGGGATGTGGGTTGATGGTGCGTTCGCCTCGCACTATCACGGCCG
>JBAWDI010000221.1:0-9297 GCA_049590695.1 Bryobacteraceae bacterium | reverse complement strand
TTCGATCAGTGGAAGCGCCTGGGTATCCAACCCGCGAATCCGTGCTCCGACGAAGTGTTCGTCCGGCGCGTGTATCTGGACGTCATCGGCACTCTCCCCACGCCGGACGAGGCGTCGCAGTTTCTGTCCGACCAGGATCCCGACAAGCGCGCCGCCTTGATCGGCCGTCTGCTCGCGCGCAGTGAGTTCGCGGACTACTGGGCCGTGAAGTGGAGTGACTTACTGCGAGTCAAGTCGGAGTTTCCCATCAACCTATGGCCCAACGCGGTGCAAGCCTATTACCGCTGGATTCACACCAGCATCAAGAGTAACTTGCCCTATGACCAGTTCGTGCGGCAGTTACTGGTTTCGAGCGGCAGTAACTTCCGCGTGCCCGAGGTCAACTTCTACCGCGCCGTCCAGAGTAAGGAACCGCAAACCATCGCCCAAGCGGTCGCGTTGACCTTCATGGGCGCGCGCGCCGGGAACTGGCCGAAAGCGCGCCTCGACGGAATGGCGGCCTTCTTCTCCCAGATCGGCTATAAGTCCACCGCGGAATGGAAGGAGGAGATCGTCTACTTAGATCCCCAAAAGGGCGCGCCGGGCCCCGCGGCCGTTTTCCCCGATGGCGCGCCCGCTCGCATCGCCCCAGGCCAGGACCCGCGCGAAGTTTTCGCCAACTGGCTTCTCGCGCCTGGGAATCCGTGGTTCGCGCGCAACATCGTCAACCGCATCTGGTACTGGCTGCTGGGCCGCGGCATCATTCACGAACCGGACGACATTCGCCCCG
Organism: Bryobacteraceae bacterium; assembly: GCA_049590695.1. GTDB lineage: Bacteria > Acidobacteriota > Terriglobia > Bryobacterales > Bryobacteraceae > Fen-178. The sequence continues at coordinate 8,528 of JBAWDI010000221.1, read as the reverse complement.
ACAATCCCGCCGTCAATCCCGACTTACTGGCCTACCTGGAGCGCGAGTTAGTCGCTTCCCACTACGACCTCAAGCACATCTACCGTCTGATTCTGACATCGCAGGTCTATCAACTCTCTTCGATTCCCACGACCGGCGATCCCCAGGCCGCGGCCAATTTCGCATATTATCCGCTACGCCGCCTCGATGCCGAGACGCTGATCGATGCCGTGTGCCAGATCACCGGCGCCACCGAGGAGTACTCCAGCCCCATCCCCGAGCCGTTCACCTTCCTGCCGGAGGGCCAGCGTGCGACGGCCCTGCCGGATGGCAGCATTAGCAGTGCTTTTCTCGAGATGTTCGGCCGCCCGCCCCGCGACACCGGCCTCGAATCGGAACGCAATCTTATCCCCACCGCCGAGCAGCGTTTGCACATGCTGAATTCGAGTCATATTCAGCTCAAAATCCAACAGAGCGTCAAGCTGAGAACGTTAGTGCAGCCTCGCCCCGGAGGCAAGCCGCGCGACCCCATAGACCGCATTTACCTGGCGACCCTTTCGCGTTATCCCACCGCCGGCGAATTGAAGACCGTATCGGCGTACTACCAGTCCGTCCAAGGCAACAAGTGGCCGGCAATTGTAGATCTGGCATGGGCCCTGATCAACAGCCCCGAGTTCCTATACAGGCACTAAGATATGTTACTTCAAAAATCCACCAACTTCCCCCCGCCCTCGCCTTTTCACGTGTCTCCGCTCCCTCTGCGCTCTCAGGTTTTGACTTTGTTTTCCTTTTGTTCCTCTCTGCATTTTTCTCCGCGTCTCCGCGTCTCCGCGTCGGAGTTTACCCATGGCGGGCGTCGAAAGAGACTGTCCGGTTTGGTAGGGCATGCTTTAGCTTGCCCAGTTATGTACTAAGCGAGTAACCACTATGGCAACAGTATGGATATCCCGCCGCGACGCCCTCCGCCGCGGTCTCTTCGGAGCCGGCAGCCTCCTGCTCGGCCTTCCCGCCCGCGCCACCCCTCAACCCCCCAAAGCCAAGTCCGTCATCCAAATCTGGATGTGGGGCGGCCCCGCGCACGTCGACACCCTCGATCCCAAGCCCGCCGCCGGCTACGACTACTGCGGTCCTTTCGCCAAGCCCATCCCCACTAACGTAAGTGGAATGGAGATCAATGAGTTGCTTCCCTTGCTCGCGCGCCAGGCCGACAAGTATTCCATCATCCGCAGCATGACGCACGGAGTTTACGCTCACGAAACCGCGTCTTACATGGTGCAAACCGGGCGCCGGCCGGGCGAACGCCTGCTCTATCCCTGCGCCGGCGCCGTGGTCTCGCTGCTCCGGGGCTACAACGCCGGATATAGCGGATTGATTCCTCCCTACATCGTGCTAACCCAACCCCAGGGCCGGTTCTCCGAGAACGGGTTCCTCGAAGAGCGCTATCGCCCCTTCGCCACCGGAGGCGACCCGGCGCAGACCCGCTTCGCCGTCGAGGGCGTGGTGGCGCCGGGCGTCTCCGACCAGCGCCAGAAGGATCGGCGCGAGTTGCTCCACAACTTGAACACGCTTGAGAAGGCCCTCACGCACGATCCCGGGTTGCAGGCTCTCGATGAGACCGAGCGCCAGGCCTATGAGCTGATTCTGGGCGATGCCGGCAAGGTGTTCGACCTGTCGCAGGAAACCGACGAGATGCGCGACCGCTACGGCCGCAACACCTTCGGCCAGTCCTGCCTGGTGGCGCGGCGATTGGTCGAGCGCGGCGTCCCTTACATCACCATCAATTACGAAGGTTGGGATACGCACCGGCAGAACTTTCAGGTGATGCGTCAGAAGCTGCCGCAGATGGACCGGGGCATGGCCACCCTGTTCCAGGATCTCTCGGAGCGCGGCCTGCTCTCCAGCACCATCGTCTGGTGGGGCGGCGAGTTCGGCAGAACCCCCAAAGTCATGTGGGAAGCGCCCTGGAATGGCGGCCGGAATCACTGGGGCGACGTCTTCTGCGCCCTCCTCGCCGGCGGCGGTTTCAAAGGCGGCCACGTGGTGGGCGCATCGGACGCCAAAGGCGAAGCCGTGAGGGACCGGCCCGTATATCCCTGCGATCTCATCGGCAGCATCTATGAGTTGTTGTGCATCGACCCCGACGCAAAGATGCCCAATTCCCAGGGGCTCGACGTCCGTATGACGCCCACCCTTGCCGACGGCATCAAGATGGGCGGCCGCCTGAAGGAGATCATGTGACGCTCCCAACACGCTGGCTGGCCGCTCTTTTGGCGGCCGTCCCGGCCGTGCTGGCGCAGAACGCCCCGCACCTCGCGTATGTCCTGCCTGCCGGCGGCCGGCAAGGCGCCACCTTCCAGGTCACAACCGGCGGACAGTATCTGCCCAACGTCTCCGCGGCGTATGTTTCCGGAAGCGGCGTTCGAGCCACGGTCGTCGATTACGCCAGGCCCATGAATGCCATGCAGGCCACCGAGTTGAGAGACCGTATGCAGGCGTTGCAGAAGCAGCCCATGACGGCCGCCGTCCGGAAAGAAATAGTCGATACCAGGGTGAAGCTTCTCCTCTTCAATGCCAGGAGGCTCACCAGTCCCGTCCTGGCCGAAACCGTCACGCTCCAGGTCGCCATCGCTCCCGGCGCGGCGCCCGGCAAGCGTGAGCTGCGGGTGGCGACGCCGCAAGGGTTGTCGAACCCGCTGGTTTTCTGCGTCGGCCAACTGCCTGAATTCACGGAGAAGGAATCCATCACCGTGGTTCAACCGAACCCCAATCAACCGGCTCAGGTGCAAATCAGCCAGCCTCCCACCGACATGCCCATCACGCTGCCGGCCACCGTCAACGGACGCATCAAGCCCGGTCTGCCGCGGCCCCAGGCGCCTTCGGGCCAGCCGTTCACACCCGGCGAGTCCGACCGGTTTCGGTTCCAGGCGCGTCGGGGCCGGGAACTGGTGATTGCGGCCAGCGCGCGCGAATTGATCCCCTATCTGGCCGACGCCGTCCCCGGCTGGTTTCAGGCCGTTCTGACGCTTTACGATGCCGATGGAAACGAACTGGCGTATGACGACGACTACCGCTTCCATCCCGACCCCGTCATCCACTTTGCCGTGCCCAGGGATGGCGAATACATCATCGAGATCCGCGACGCCCTCTATCGCGGGCGTGAGGATTTCGTGTACCGCATAGCCATCGGGGAGCTGCCGTTTGTGACCAGCGCCTTCCCGCTCGGCGGCCGCGCCGGCTCCAAGACCACCGTCCATCTCACCGGCTGGAACCTCCGCGCGAGCAAGATGACGATGAATGCCAAGGGCAAGGCGCCCGGCGTCTATCCGCTGGCCAACCCCGCGGTTTTCATGGTGGACACCCTGCCCGAAGCCTTCGAGAAGGAGCCCAACAACTCCCCCGCCGCCGCCCAGCGCGTCAAGCTTCCCGTCATCGTGAACGGCCGCATCGATCAACCGGGCGATTGGGACGTCTTCCGTTTCCAGGGCCGCGCCGGTCAAGCCATCGTCGCCGAAGTGTATGCGCGCCGGCTCGATTCCCCGCTCGATTCCGTGCTCAAGCTCACCGACGCCAAGGGCCAGCAACTGGCGTTCAACGACGATTACGACGACCCGGGCGCGGGGTTGGAAACGCATCACGCGGATTCCCGAATTCTGACCACTCTGCCCGCCAACGGAACCTACTATCTTTCGCTCGGCGATGCCCAACAGAAAGGCGGCCCGGAGTACGCCTATCGCTTGCGCATCGGCGCGCCGCGGCCCGATTTCGATCTGCGGGTGACGCCCTCGAGCATCAACGTGAGCGGTGGTTTGACCGTTCCCATCACCGTCCACGCCGTGCGCAAGGATGGATTCTCCGGCGACATCGCGCTGGCGTTAAAGGGCGCTCCCAAAGGATTCACCCTGATCGGCGGCTTGCTGCCAACTGGCCGGGACGAGGTGCGGCTCACGCTCACGGTTCCGCCGCAGCCCCAGCCGGCGCCTTTGAGCCTGAGCCTGGAAGGCCGCGCCACCATCGAGGGGCATCAGGTCGCCCGCCTGGCGGTTCCGGCGGATGACATGATGCAGGCATTCGCTTACTGGCACCTGGTTCCCGCCAGTGACTTGAAGGTTGCCGTCCGAAGAGGCGCCATGCTCAGGGTCCCCATCAAAGTCAGTTCCCCGGAACCCCTGGAAATTCCCGCCGGTGGCACAGCCCGGTTTCAGGTCCGCGTTCCACCTCTTCCGGCCAATTTCGCGCCCAAGGTCCAGTACGAGTTGAGCGAGCCGCCGGAGGGAATCGCGCTGCGCAACGCTTCGCCGGTTCGGGATGGAACCGAGCTCGTGCTCCAATGCGATGCCGCCAAAGCCAAGCCCGGCCTGAAAGGCAACCTGATCGTCAACATCTCCGCCGAGCGAGTGGCGCAGCCCGCCAACGCGAAGCAGCAGGCCAACCGCCAGCGCATTTCTCTCGGCACTCTCCCCGCCATCCCCTTCGAAATCGTCGCGCGCCGCTAGCCAACCTCACGCACTCCAGCGGATGCCCTCCACCGTGCCGCCGTCGTTCTCGGGCGCGGCCAGCAGCACGCTCAGGTCCACCTGCTCCGAGACCGGCTTCAGCTCGAATACCAGCAGGTTTTCGCCGGAGCGCAACTCGACGGGCTTCTGAAACTGCCCGATGCGGTAGCGCGTGGTGGCCTGCTCTTCCATCAGCTTTTGGCCGTTCAGAAACGCCTTCAACTGGCCGTGCGCGCCCACCCACAGGAACGCCTTGCGGCTGCCGTCGGCTATCACCCGCACGGCGGATTTGTAAACCGCGGCGTCGGAAGCGGGCGGCTGCCATCTGGCGAAGTGCAGCGTATCGGTGGGCGCGGTGAAGCGTGCCCAGGTCTTGATATCGGCCGACGCGTCCTGGGTCAGCAGCCACTGCCGGTTGCAGCGTCCGTGCCAGTCACTGGGCTTGGCCCAGCGGCGGCTGAAGCGCGCCGGGTCGTCGCCGGCCACGTCCGCGTTCCCGAGGTCCATCACGCCCATCTGGCGCTGGAGAGCCATGTTCAGGTACTCGATGTCCGTCGGCTGGAAACCCATGATGGTGGCCGCCAGAGAGTCGATGGCCACCGGGTCCTCGCCCGCCAGAACCATGTTGCTGCGCATCAACTGGTCGGGAACGCCGATCCCGTGTTCGTAGTGTTGCAGCCCGCGTATGGCATCCAGCACGCAATAGTCCGGGGGATGAAACGCCGCCAGGTCGACGATGAACGAGTCGGACCGGCCTTCGAGCGAATGATCGCTATGCAGACCGCCGTTCGAAAAAGCTCCCGGCGCCGCGTAGACGATGCGCGGACCCGTCCCCACGTAGTTCTTGAGGCACGCCGTGATGCCGCATCCGCCGTGGACTTTCATCACCGGCACCGTGATCAGGAAGTCGCAGTTGATGATGGTATTCGCCGGGACGTAGACCTTCTTCTCCCCGAAGGCGCCCACCCCGTTGGGGCTGCGCGGCACGTCCATCCAGAGGAACTGGCCCGATGGGTCGCGCACGGGGTCATAAGCCAGATCGACGTAATCGAACTTCTTGCCGGGGAAGCGGGCGCCGGCTTCTTTGAGCATGTCCCCGAGGGTCCCTTGGAATCCCGGGAACTGGTCCCACGAGTAGGTGAGCGCGTCCACGTGGACGCCGCTCTGCAGCATCACGTTGTCGGGGGTCGTGTCGCCCACCCGGCGGTAAGTGCCTCCTTCGGCCACCGTGATGCGGCCGGCGCGCGACTTAGTAGCTACGTACTCGACCACGGCCTTGGCCACGCGCATATCGATGGTGTCGCCAATCAGGAAGGTCTGCCGCGGCGGCAGGCTCCCTATATTGGGCTTGATGACGACCCACGAACCGGGCTTGATCTTGGCCTCCAGGCTGCCCGCTCGCGCACGCCCGTACTCGATAGCCTTCCATACCATGTCGCGCACGCGCGGGTAATCCAGCGGGTCCTCAAGGGAGGAAGGTCTGGCCAGCTTGGAATGCGAAGATGCGACGAGGCCAATGCGCGCCTTTTCGGCCGCGGCTCCGCGCAGCGACAGGGCAGCCAGGCCCTGCGCCGATCGAGCAATGAACGCTCTACGGCTGACGGTTCTCATGTTGGTACCTTGCCAGAGTATAGCTCCATGTTAGAGTCGGAACTCTATGGCTAGTAGGACTGTTCCCTCGATTCGCTGGGCGGTCATCGGCGTGTTGAGCCTCGGCATGATCATCGCGTACGTGTCGCGATCGGCCTTGGCCGTCCCCCTGGCACTGCCCGAGTTCATCCGGTCCTTTCATCTCTCCCTCACCGATCGGGGCGTGCTGAACTCGGCGTTCTTCTGGACCTATGCCGTGCTGCAGATACCGGCTGGCTGGGTGGTGGACCGGTATGGCGTCAAGTTCCCTTATTTCCTGGGCTTCACGATTTGGTGCCTGGCGTCTGCCAGCACGGCCCTGACGCGGTCGATCCCGCAATTGATCGTGGTGCAGGTTGTTTTGGGCGCCGGCCAGGCGGTTGTGGCCCCTGCCAGCTACCGGTGGATCCGGTATCACTTCGTGGAGAAAGAGCGCGGCCTGGCGGTCGGTCTTTACATGACGGGCACCAAGATCGGGCCGGCTGTCGGAGCTCCGCTGGCCGCGTGGCTGATCGGCATGTACGACTGGCGGGTGATGTTCGTGCTGATCGGGCTGGGCGGCCTGGTGTGGCTTGTGCCCTGGCTCCTGCTGGCGAAGAACGACGACCGGCAACTCGAGCGGGCGGCCGTGAAGAAGGATGGCACACTGCCCATCCCGTTCGGCAGGGTCATGACCAGCCCGGTGATTTGGGGCACCATCGTCGCGTCGTTCTGCTACATGTACTTCGTCTACTTTTGCATGACCTGGATGCCGGCCTATTTCATGGAGCGGCGTCACCTCTCGCTCGGAAAGATGGGCCTCTACACGTTCTTCAGCTTCGGCGGCATGGCCATCGTGGCTACGCTGGCGGGTTGGGCGGCAGACCGGTTGATTGGCCGCGGGCATAACCCCGTGACGGTCCGGAAGTGGTTCACCATCGCGGGCTTCTCCATCGCAACAACGGAACTGATCGGCGCCCGTGCCACATCGCTCGAAACGGCGCTGGTTTTCGCGGTAGTGTCGCTCTCCGGCCTGGGGTTGGCCACCGCCAACTACTGGGCGCTGACGCAAACGCTGATCCCGGGCGCGGCCATCGGGCGGATCTCGGGGATTCAGAACTGCGCGTGCAGTGTGGCCGGAATCGTCGCTCCCATCCTGACCGGCTGGCTGTTGCAGAAGACCGGCAGCTACGAAGCCCCCATGATGGCGGTCCTGGTGGCGCTGCTGGCGGGCGTGCTTTCTTACTTGTTCCTGATCCGGGAGAAGTACGCGCCCAGGGCGTAGGGGCCGGGCATGCCCGGCCCCTAAGGGCGGCGCGCTTGCTCGATTTCATTCCCTCGAATCCAGATTGTCCCCAAGTCCGCTTCGCCGAATCCGCGGCGTTGGGCCAGCGCCAGGTGCGCCACGCGGCTGGGCTCGAACCCCATGATGGCCGCGCCGGCGGCATCCACCGATACGGCGTTTGTCCCGGCCACCAGCACGTTGTGATGAACTGAGCGCCCGCCGCCCTCAATGCCCCATGCGCCTCCCACAATTGCGTAGTCGGCCGGATGGTAGCTGAACAGGTCCACCACCACCTCATCGGGTCGGCCGAGCTTGAGCAGCCCGGTTTTCGGAAAGCCGTAGTGCGCGCCCGGTGCGATGCCCCAGTAATTCGCGACTGAGAGCGATACGCCGGTCCGTTCGCTGGTGGCCAGCGGAGCCACGCTGATGACGCGGTCGCACTGCTGGATGGTTTTCGGGATGAAATACGCGAGCGCCTTGCCACGTAGCGGAAGCTCGATAGCCTCGTCGAAATTCAGATCGACCCGGTCGAAGGCGATCTTGGGATACTTCCGCGATAACTCCCGGATCAGGTTGTCGTAACTCAGCCCGCCGAACTCGCCGCCCCACTCCGTGGTCCAACCATCGACGGCGCACTGCTGCCCTCCATCCGATCCTTCGGCGATGGTGAATCGCGCGCCGCACTTGTGCTCGGCCAGGAATTCGATCAGGCTGCGCACCACGCGTAGGTCCGTGACCGAACCACGCAGGTAGGGGTCAGTCTGAATCCTGGGCTTGATCACCACCCACTCATCCGGTGCGACGATCGCGGCGAGCCCGCCGCGCCTGCTGGTCCCCAGAGAGATCGCCTTGCGCAGCATGGCGTCGATCTGGCCGGCGCTCAACTCGGCATTCACCGGCGCAGGATCGGCGAGCCCCTGGATCTGAGTCCCATCGTGGTCTTCGGAGCCGGTGAAACTCGACAGGACGATGCCCACGCGAGGGGTCGTGTCCACAGTGGCCCCGGCGGTGGCGACGTCCTGGCTCCAGGCGCGGCCCAACGCCGCGATGGCCGGAGCCGATTTCAGAAAACCTCTCCGCAGCACCTCGCAACTCGCTCCTGTGGGAGGTTAACACATGGCCGTGCTACCGGTGCGTTGGGCAGCCCTTGTGAAGCGTCTTGC
>JBAWDI010000220.1:0-5469 GCA_049590695.1 Bryobacteraceae bacterium | reverse complement strand
GCGAAATGAACGCCGAGCAGCTTGCCGAGACCACCATGAACCCCGCCAAGCGCACGCTGCTGCAAGTGCGGCTGGAGGACGCCGTAGGGTGCGAAGAGATCTTCTCGACGCTCATGGGCGAGGATGTGGAGTCCCGCCGCAAGTTCATCGAAGAGAACGCGCTGGACGTGAAGAATTTGGACGTGTAAGTCACTTCCTCTTCGTCTGATTCTGTAGCACCCTCACCTGCTGCTGTAAGCTCTCGAGCCTGGTATCCGACTGCTGGCGAAGCTGCCCTTCTTGATTGAGAGCGGCCACCGCTTTGGTGACTTGCTCCTTGGCCTCTCGGACTTCCATTGCCGAGACGTGGGCTTGATACGCGTAGAAGAGTTGGCAACCCACCACGCCGACTATTGCCACCAGCAATGCCACTGCGGCTGGGGTCGGCCACGCTTGCCGCTTCCAAGGAGTCTCTCGGCGCAAGTGGACGTACGCCAGCAGGGCGAAAAAGAGGGCGAGCGCGGAAACCACCACTGTCGGATTGAAATAAGCTGGCTGTTCGGATGACCTCGTAGCGATGATCCCGAGGGCCGCGAACAGGACGGCGAGAACAGCAAATATCAGCGTAAGAAACGTATCGATTCGAGTTCGAACGTCGCGGAATGACTCTTCCGAACGTTCGGAAGCTTTCTCAAGCTGTGCCTCCATCTCCTCCGCGGCCTTTCCGAGCTGTTGCCTCGTGTCTTCGCGGTCCTTGTCGAGGATTTTCTGGAATTCACTGACCTTCTTCTCGATCCCACTACTCAGAGGTGGGTATTGTGCGAAGACAAGCATGTCTCGATCTGCCCACGGGAATTTCTTGCACAGGCTCTCTTCGAACCGCGTCGTAACTGCAAAATCAATCTCGGCGAGACCTTCGCGGAAACCGAGGGTCACTGGCCTTGTCGAGAGATTGTAGATCGGGCAGCAGAGGTGACCCCGGAAGCCGGGGTCTACCTGAGCTCCGCCAACCCATAGCAAGCCCTGGTAGGCTCTCTTTGTTTTGACATTCCACCTTCCGATGAAGTACTTCGGCATATTGATGGTTTCATAAGTCTCGATGATCGCGACCTGGTATGGCTCGATCGTCAGCGACATGCCGTCGTTCAAGGCCCCCGGCTCCCCCAGGATCGAGTAGTTTCGCCCCACACTTAGGGAGTAGCCAGCGGGCCGCAACTGCCCATCGTGATATGGATCGATCAGTTTGTACTGCGTGCAGTAGTGCTTGATGCGGTCGCTGAGCAAAACGCCCCTCTCGTCATCGGGGAGCTTGTCAGGAAACCTGGGCAACTTCGATAGCCGTTCAACCTCGGCCGCCCGTAGTTCCCGAATTTGGGCCTCAGTGGCGCGTGTATTCATTGGTCAAGTCCGATATCGAAGTCGCAAAAAGAGGATTCGGCTCCGACCTTGGCGATCCTTGGGACCGCGTGTAAAGGATGTTGTCTAAGAGGCGGGGCCCGGTGCCCAGGTAGCACACCGGCGCTGCGCACAGACGTTCAAGCCGCTCGACGAACATCTTTGCGTCAGAGGTGAGGGTCGCCCACTCTAATGCCGCGCGATTGTCGAAATCAAGATAATCGAGAAAATTCGCAGCGACCCTGCTAGGTCGGTTGATCTGGACAGCAACACCGGCCGCAGCCCAGTCGAATCTGCCCAGACGTCGCAGCTTATGGGTAACACTCGTGTACTCGTGCAGCGGGGCGGGCGAATGCGACTCTTGTTGGAGTTGCTCCCATGTGATTTCGTCCCGAAGCGGCCCCGCCTGCGCTCCGGCCACCCTGATTGGAAACGTCCGGAACACCAGGACCACCTCCGAGACAAGGCGCGGACTCAAACCGACCTCGCTAACAAAACCTGCCGCGTTCGTATCCCGAGAAGTTGCCTTCGGGTAGTACGAGGAATGGTACAGAGAGAGCCCAGAACCCTGTGTTCCCTCTATGAGAACCTTCTTACCGGCGTCCACCGCCGAGTTCGCCTCTGCGGAGACGTCCGCAAGCAGTGGACGAAGCCAAGAGCAGCTTGTCGCCGCACTCGCTGCAAGGTCAACATCGCCCGTTCGCAACGCCCGCCGTGCGACTGCGGATCCGACTCCGCACAGAGTCGAACTGAGGCGCTCCGACATAGCGAGGCGGCGTTCATGCTCTCGGTCATCGGATGTAATCACCATTGCGTTTCGGTCGATGCCGACGCGGTCGGCGTCGAGCCCAAGGGACTCGATTTCAGAACGCAGAACATCGAGGTCCAGCAGTCCCCCGGCGGGGATCAGGAGGCGCGTCTCGGGGCGAACAAAACCGGTCGGCAATTGGCGCAAGAGGACCATCTTGCCGTTCCGCCCTTCGAACGAGTGCCCGGAGTTGGGCCCACCGCATCGGATGCAGAGGTCGATCTTCTCCTGGAGGGTGATGATGGCCGAGACCTTGCCCTTGCCTTCGGAACCGAACTGCCCGCCCACTACGACCCAGACGCTCATGTTCGATCCCCCGTTCCGTGTGTTGCCACCCAGCCGTCGAGCCGGCGATAAAGGCTTTCGAGCGATTCTTCGGCTGGAATTGTCGCGGCGGCCAAGGGCTTGAGGCTATCAATGTGCGCTTCAACCGGGTGCAAGTCGGCTTCCAGGAACGCCTCATAGGTAGAAAACCTGGACCTCTTGCGCTCGAAACGAGCTTCCGCCGAGGCTTCAAGAAAAACCAGGCGGAAAGAAGCACCAAACGCATACGAGAGGCTGTGGAAATCGATATGGTGTCTTAAGCCGTCGATCGCCGCGCTCTGTGAGCGGTTCAGTCCGGCGATCAGGCGGGCATTCAGTTCCACTTGACGTCCTCCAGCCATGACTTCCCAGCCAAGTTCCTGGAGGCCTTCTCGTTCGGGGGCCTCCGAAGCGAGCCAGTCGCGAAGGACCTGGCTGTATCGAGCGTACTGAAAGCCGTACTTGGAGCTGAGGTAATTGGCAGCCGACGTCTTGCCGGCGCCGATGCGGCCCGCAAAGCCGACAAAGAGGGCATCAGTTTGCAGGCGCGGGGATGGACTCGGGCTTGGCATCCAGCTTGCATTCTAACCCACCGGCGCCGATCGTGGTCACCGCGTCCAAGCCGGTCACCGCGAGAATCTTGGCGAGCTTCGAGTACTTGATTTTCGGGGACCTTGGCACGATCAGGTAGTCCTCCAGTGGGGTTCCAAGGGCGATGTAATGGCCTGCCAAGTAGAACAATCCAACGAGAGCAGAGGTGACAGCGTCTACTTCATCGTGGGTCACGCGACCGGTGACGTACTCGCCATCGATGCCCGCACGATTCAACCCCAACTTGAGTTCTTCGAGACTGGAACCTTTTCTTGGGATTCCGAGGATGTCCTGCGCGGCCCCGGGGTAGCTCTCAATGGTGTGCACTCCGTGCTTTCGGAACTCGTCGGCCAGGCGCATCCCGCGCATCGTCAGGCCTTTCATAGTCGGCAGCAGGCACCAGAAAACAGAAATTCCCATCCGCTTTAGGGCCAATTCGCACTTCCGGTAGATCGGAGACCCATCGACAAGCTGTTCTTGCGCACGGTTCCAGCCTTGTGGCACGGATAGAGGAGAGTCGATTGAGACGATATCGGGTTCAGCGGCCAGCGTCTCCCGGACAAGCTCCTCGTCCGTAATCAGGCTTTTTGTTTCTGCGTGACAACCGTGGATCATCGCCCAACCGGTTGCTCTCCGCTCGCTCCCGGTTAGATCTATGCCGACAATTCGGGGCTCAGGAATTGCACTTCGTTCCAGGAGCTCCTCGGCCAACGTCTTGCCGGGCGCATCGGACACATCTTTGCGGTACCTGGGAGTCTTCGGGAGGGCCGCGACGCCGTCGAATATTGCCTTTTGATCCCAGAGCGTGCCAGAGAGCTTCTTCGCGAGCTGGTCGTAGGCCATCTCCATGATGGCCTTGAGATGAACCACGTCCTCGGTGTTGTAGGTGACGAGCTTCTGCAGAGCCGAGTGGTCGCCTCTGAGGTGCCGGGACCAGAGCACGGTGGCATCATAGCCGTTGATATCCTGAACGGACTCGTCCCTGGAAATGCCGAACTCCTTCTCAATGGATTTCAAGCCTCCGCGGTAGCCTAGGCGCCGCGTCACCCAACGCAGGTCGATATGGATTGGGGGCAACTGAAGGTCCGGGAACGTGAGCTTCAGGAAACGAAGATCGAAGCCGGCGCCATTGAAGGTCACGACTACGGAATATTTCTTGAGGCGATCAGGCAGATCTTGGAGGTTTTGGCCGTCGATGAACACTTCGTACCGGTGGCCGTCAAAAAGGCCGACCATGGTAACCGTGTCGAAGACAGGCGAGAGGCCGGTTGTCTCGATGTCGAGAAAGACGGCCTGGGATTCGAATTCCGGAAAGAGCCTCCACGCCTCGCCCAGAGCTGAGAGACGCGCAAAGAACGCGGCATCTCTGTTCTTTACAGCCTCGATGGATTGAGGGATGTAGGCCTCCAGCCGCCGTCGGAGCGCTGCGCTAATCGGAGCGGGCGGCCTGAGGATGGCCGTGATGTCGTCCCAGGATCTGATCCCGGACTGCCACAATTCACGCTCAGTCTTCGGTCCAACGCCAGGGATGTGAATGAACGTTTGTTCCAGCATGGCGATTGGCCAGTTTGTCAACTCTAGTATACGTCAACTCTAGTTGACAACACCAGCAAAAACTTGCCAAGCTTGTACCGGGCGCAGTATGAAGAAGCCAGACCCCAACGACGAGGTATTCAAGCGTAGAGTCGCGGCGGAATTCCACCGAGCGCTCGCCGATGCGCGCGATAAGAAGTTGTCGGCCGAGGGGTTCGCGCGAACGCTGGGAATCACGAGGGCTGGCGTTTACAAAATTCTTGCAGGAACGACAATCCCCAGCCTCCGCGTGCTGCGGAATGCCAGAAGACACTGGGGAGTACGTCTCAACTACGGCGAACTGGGTGACATGTACATCAAAGCAAAGAGGACAGATCCTCGGCAAATGGAAATCCAGTTTGCCGTCAGCGACATTTCCAAGGAGCAGATCGAGGTTGCCAGGTTTTCTCCGAAGGGCGAAAACTCCTTGGAGCTCGTGATCAAAATCGACTTTTCAAAGACTGCCTGAGAATTCCGGCGCTTCCGCGCGCTGGCCCGTGCCATTGCGCGCTTCAACGAGCCGCCCTTCGTGGTGGTGAAGAGCGAACGTCGAGAAGCGCAGCCGAACTGGCTGGAGCTGCTGAACTACGTCAAGAACGAAGGCAAGAAGGACGCCTCCGTGCAGCGCTACAAAGGCCTGGGCGAAATGAACGCCGAGCAGCTTGCCGAGACCACCATGAACCCCGCCAAGCGAACGCTGCTGCAAGTGCGGCTGGAGGACGCCGTAGGGTGCGAAGAGATCTTCTCGACGCTCATGGGCGAGGATGTCGAGAGCCGCCGCAAATTCATCGAAGAGAACGCGCTGGACGTGAAGAACCTGG
>JBAWDI010000219.1:0-1763 GCA_049590695.1 Bryobacteraceae bacterium | reverse complement strand
CGCGTGAAGGAGTTTTTCGCGTTTCTGCTGCTGCTCGAATTCGGGCTGGTGGGCGTGTTCCTGGCGCAGGACCTGTTTCTGTTCTACGTGTTCTGGGAAGTCTCGCTAGTGCCCATGTACTTCCTGATCGGTATCTGGGGCCACGAGCGCCGCATTTACGCGGCGGTGAAGTTTTTCCTGTTCACCATGACCGGCTCGGTGCTGATGCTGGCGGCCATCATTTACCTCTATAACCGCACCCAGACGTTCAGCTACCCGGCCATTGTGGACATGATTTCAAGCGGCAGGCTTGTGTTCGCTCCCGGCGAGCAGATGCTGCTCTTCCTGGCGTTTTTCGCGGCGTTCGCCATCAAGGTTCCGATTTTCCCCCTGCACACGTGGCTGCCGGACGCGCACGTGGAAGCCCCCGTGGCGGGCTCCGTGATGCTGGCTTCGGTGATGTTGAAGATGGGCACTTACGGACTCCTGCACTTCTGCCTGCCGCTGTTTCCCGCTGCCGCGCGAGCCTGCGCGCCCTGGATCGTGGTGCTGGCGATCGTCGGGATTATTTACGGCGCGCTGGTGGCCATGGTGCAGCCCAACATGAAGAAGCTGGTGGCCTATTCTTCGGTGAGCCACCTCGGGTTTGTCGTGCTGGGGATTTTCACGTTTACGCAGATGGGACTGGATGGCGCGGTCTACCAGATGCTGAGCCACGGCATTTCCACGGGCGCCCTGTTCGTGTTCGTGGGGCTGCTCTACGAGCGGCGCCACTCGCTCGAGATCTCCGATTACGGCGGCGTCGCCACTGCGGCGCCGTGGCTCGCGACGGCGTTCCTGGTTACCACGCTGGCCAGCATCGGCCTGCCCATGCTGAACAATTTCGTGGGCGAGTTTCTGGTGCTCCAGGGCGCCGCCATCGCCAACTTCAAGTGGGCTGTCTACGCCGCCATCGGCGTGATCCTCTCGGCGTGCTACATGCTCTGGATGTACCAGCGCGTGTGCTACGGCGAGGTGAAGGAAGAGGTGCGGCGCCGCGTTGCCGACCTCAACCTGCGTGAATGGGCGGTGGTGATCCCGCTCATCGCGATGATGGTGTGGATGGGCGTCTATTCGCAATCGTTCCTGCCGCCGGTCAGCCGGACCACCGCTCGCGTGCTGGAGCAGACGCAGGTGAACGTGCCGATCGAGGTGCGAATCGAGCATCCGCCGCGGATGCCAGTGGAGGCCGCCGATGCCCGCTGACTTCGGGTTCAACGCCGCGGACCTCATCCGCTTCCTGCCCGAGACGATTCTCACCGTGATGGGCACGCTGATGATGGTGCTCGACCCGATTCTTCACCGGCGCTCATCGCACGCCTTCGGCCACTTGAGCATCGCGACCCTGGTTGCGGCCATTGGCGGAGCGGTCTACGCGTACGCCGAGGCCGGCCCGGCTTTCGGCGGCATGTTGATGGTGGACGGTTTCGCCACGTTTTTCCGGGTGCTGGTGCTGGTGGTGGGGATTCTGACCGTTCTGCCGTCCTCTCGCTTTCTGGCGCGGCAGGACGCCGAAACCAGCGAGTATCATGCGCTGCTGATCTTTTCGATTGCCGGCCAGTGCCTGATGGCGGCGGCCAATGATTTGATCATCGTGTTCATCGGCCTGGAGATTTCCTCGATTGCCAGCTACGTACTGGCCGGGTATTTCCGCGACGACAAACGGTCGAACGAGGCCGCGCTGAAATATTTTCTGCTGGGCTCGTTTGCGACGGCCTTCTTCCTGTACGGCGTGGCTCTGATCT
>JBAWDI010000218.1:0-1551 GCA_049590695.1 Bryobacteraceae bacterium | reverse complement strand
CTGTTGGGATGGGCCTTCGGCCCGCGAAATTTCATGAAAAACTGGCATCCTGGCAGAGGTGGGAGCGGTGAGGTCGGTTTGGCAGTGAAGAAGTTGAGATCGTTGGCCTGTTTGACCCGGAGCATGCGCGCTCTGCGCGAATAATTGGGCGTCGTTCGTCTCCGATTGGAAACGCCGATAGCCACGTGACCCTGCCTGGGATTACCTTTGGCATGCTCTCCGCTCCGCTAAGGAGAAGCATGATGTCTTATCGAATCGCAGCAGTTGACGTTCACAAGAAGATGTTGGCGGTAGTGGTGGCTGACGTCGCTGGGGAAGGCGAGTATCAGTTTGAGCGCAGAAAGTTCGGCGCTACCCCCGGTGAGTTGCACCTGCTGGCCCAATGGCTGGTCGAGCAGGAGGTCGAAGAAGTAGTCATGGAATCGACCGCGCAGTACTGGAAGCCGGTGTGGGGAGCGCTGGAGCGGTACTGGAAGCCAGCGCGCCAGAAGCGGGAGGGGGCCGGCAAGATGTGCGGCACGCTGCATCTGTGCCAAGCCAAGTCCAACCACGGGCCGCGTGGGCGAAAGAACGATTTCGCCGATGGCGAACGGATGATCAAGCGGCTGGTGGCGCAGGAACTGGTTTTGAGCTTCGTGCCGGATACGGAACAGCGGCTCTGGCGAGCGGTGACGAGGCGGAAGCACCAGTTGACGCGGGCCAAGGTGGGTTTTAAGAACCAACTGGAGAGTCTGTTGGAGCAGGCACACATCAAGTTGTCAAGTTTTGTGTCGGATCTTCTGGGGCTCAGTGCGCGGCGCATGTTGAAGGCCCTGGCGGAAGGGGAAACCGACCCAGGCGCGCTGGCGGCTCTGGCCGATCACCGGCTGCGGGCGACGCCGGAACAATTGCGCGACGCGCTGGGGGCCTGTGCGCAACTGAATGGAGTTTACCGTCGGCTGCTGAAGATGGTGCTGGAGGAGTTGCAGGTGATCGAGGCGCACATCGAGCAACTGGATCGGGAGGCCTTAGGCCTCATGCAGGAGCATCAGGACGTGGTGCACCGAGTGGCGGAAGTGCCTGGTTTCGGGGTGGATTCGGCGCTGCAGATGATCGCCGAAGTGGGTCCCAAGGCAGCGGCATTCCGATCGGAGAAGGCCCTGTCTTCGTGGGTGGGGGTGTGTCCGGGGAACGAAGAGAGCGCAGGGGAGTCGCACAGCACGCGTTCGCCCAAGGGCAACCGCCCCATGCGGCGCCTGCTGAATCAGGCCGCGCAATCGGCGGTCAAGGTCAAAGGAAGCATATTCGAAGTGGCGTTTAGCCGGCTGCTGCCGCGACTGGGATACAAGCAAGCCATCTGGGCCATCGCTCATCGACTATGCCGAGTGCTTTGGCTGATACTCAACAAGGGGGTCCGCTACGAAGAACGGGGTCCGGCGGTAAGTGCCAAGTCCAAACGCACGCGCGCAGCCCGAATGATCAAAGAACTTCAAAAGCTCGGCTATCGCATAGTAGGTGGGCCACTTCCAGCGGGCATGCAGGCATGAGGGGGTGGGGTTTTTCGACCCTGCC
>JBAWDI010000217.1:0-1866 GCA_049590695.1 Bryobacteraceae bacterium | reverse complement strand
GGTTTGGCCATGGTCATTTGGGCCCTCTCATTTGTCAGGGGCGGTATGATCGTCAAGAATGTGGTGGCGCCCACCGAGTTTGCAAACCTGCCGTCGGGCCTCCTCATAGCCAATCAGCCGGCCGCCAGCGTGAAGGTCCAATTACGCGGCAGTACATGGATGGTGAATCCGATGATGGATCCCGTGATGTCCCACCTGACCGTCCGCATCGACCTTAGCGGTTTGGAGCAAGGGCCGCACACGATCCGGCTGACCGAGACCGACCTGAAGCTCCCACCCGGCGTCAGAGCGGAACATATCACTCCCGGAACCGTTTCGGTCCGATTGGCTCGCCGAGACGTCCCTTAGACCGAGGTATGACGGATCGTGGATCGACGGGGGTGAGCACATCGGTGTGGCTTTTTTGCAAGTGGTTCGCCACGTGCAACAAGAGAAGGCATGGAACAGAAAATGACCCCAGGCGGTATTGTATGAACGAACCGGAATCCTCACCAAGAAAACACGACCGCGACGAAGAAAAGAAGCGCAAGGAACAAAGCCGGCGGCAGTTTCATTTCGGCATCACCTACGTGATCACGAGCCTGATTGTCTTGTGGCTGTTCCAAATTCTCGTATTAACTCCTCTGACCAAGGGCCCGGAAATTCCTTACAACGAGTTCAAAAAGAAACTGGCTGGCGCTCAAATCGTGGAGGTGACCGTCGGCGAAAAGGGCATCGTTGGCGAGATGAAGAATCCCATACCGAACGGGACTCCTCCGGCCGTCGCGTTCAATACCGTACCTGCGCCCGGCGGCGATCCCAAGCTGATAGAAGAGCTACAAAATGCAAATGTAACTTATCGCTTCGAGCGCCCACCGAGCCCCCTGGGAGGCATTTTGCTGGGGTACCTTCTGCCGCTCGCGCTACTCGGCGGTTTCTGGTACATGGCCTACCGGCGAGCGGGCGGAGCCGCCGGAGGGATGGGCGGCATTTTTGGGGTTGGCAAGAGCAAAGCGATCGAGGTCAAACCCGAGGATGTTACGGTCACATATAGAGATGTGGGCGGGGCGGATGAAGCCATTGCCGAGCTTCAGGAGATTATTCAGTTTCTGAAGGCGCCCGAGCAATTCGCTCAACTTGGCGGGCATATCCCCAAGGGTGTCTTGCTCGTCGGACCGCCGGGCACCGGCAAGACGCTGCTGGCCAAAGCAACGGCCGGCGAGGCCGAGGTCGGGTTCTTCGAGACCAGTGGCTCGGAGTTTGTCGAGATGTTCGTTGGCGTGGGCGCAGCACGCGTGCGCGATTTGTTCGAGCAGGCGCGCAAGGCTGCTCCGGCGATCGTTTTCATCGACGAGATCGACGCCATTGGTCAGAGCCGGGGCGGCGTGATGCGCCTGGGCAGCAATGACGAGCGTGAGCAGACCCTGAATCAGTTGTTGGCGGAGATCGACGGCTTCAAAACGGACACCAGCGCCCCGGTGATTATCATGGCTGCCACCAACCGTCCGGAGGTGCTCGACCCAGCACTCATGCGCGCGGGCCGCTTTGATCGCCAGATCGCCATCGGCAATCCAGATCTCATTGGCCGGGCGCAAATCCTGCGGATTCATAGCAAGAACGTAAAGCTGGCGGCAGACTTCGACTTGGAGCGGGCTGCCCGGATAACAGCCGGCTTCAGCGGCGCCGATCTGGCGAATGCCATGAATGAAGCGGCATTACTGGCTGCCCGGCACAGGGCCGCGGCAGTCACGTTGAATGATTTCGAGGCTGCGATCGAACGGGTGATTGCGGGTTCCGAGAAAAAGAGTCGGGTGATGAACGAGCAGGAACGAACTACGGTTGCATACCACGAGTCTGGCCACGCGCTGGTGGCTGAACTGTTGCCGC
>JBAWDI010000216.1:0-11064 GCA_049590695.1 Bryobacteraceae bacterium | reverse complement strand
CCGCCACGCCCATCCTGCCGCCGCTGATGTCGCCGCAGCAGCCCGCGTGGAAACAGGAAGCCCGGGAGGTACCGCCGCCGGAACCCCAGGCGCAGCCGCAACCGGAGGAGAAACCGGCCGCCGGCGACCAGCCGGAACCTGCCGGAGAGAACCAGTAAGGATTGAGGGAAAATCGCCATGATGATGCCAAAGAAGGTCAAGTTCAGAAAGCAACAGCGGGGGCGCATGGCCGGCAAGGCGTGGCGCGGGTCCACGATCTCCTTCGGCGATTTCGGGCTTAAGGCGATGGAGTGCGCGTGGATCACGGACCGGGAGATCGAAGCCGCGCGCGTGGCCATGACGCGTTCCATCAAGCGCGGCGGGAAGGTGTGGATCCGGCTGTTTCCGGACAAGCCGATCACCAAGAAGCCCGCCGAAACGCGCATGGGCAAGGGCAAGGGCGCTCCGGAGCAGTGGGTGGCGGTGATCCGCCCCGGGAAGATCCTGTTCGAGATGGAAGGCGTGGACCGGACGACGGCGCACGCCGCCATGCGGCTGGCGGCCCACAAGCTGTCGATCAAGACCAAGTTTGTCAGCCGGGAGGACGCGGAGTAAGGGATATGAAGGCAGACAAAGTTCGCGATCTGGACACCAACGAGTTGACGCGCCAGTTGGGTGAAATAGACGAGCAGTTGTTTCGTCTGAAGTTTCAGATGTCCATGGGGCAGATGGACGGATTGAAGAAGGTTCGAGCCATCAAGAAGGACCGCGCCCGGATCCACACGATTCTGCGGGAGAGGGCGGAAAGCGCGCCCCTCGCGGAGGAGAAAAAGTAACATGGCCGAAGAACAAGCCACGCAGGGAAACAAGAACGAGAAGATCGGCCAGGTGGTTTCCACCAAGATGCAAAAGACCATCGTGGTGGAGGTGAGCCGAAGAGTGCCGCACCCGCTGTACAAGCGCATCATCGGCAAGCGGAAGAAGTTCTACGCCCACGACGAGGAAGGTTCGGCGAAGACGGGCGACGTGGTGCGCATCGTGGAGTGCCGGCCGTTGAGCAAGCTGAAGCGATGGAAGCTGGCGGAAGTGATCCGGCGGGCGGCGCAGGTGGGCGTGCAGCCGGTGGATCTGGATGTGAAGATATAAGGAGCTGGGGACAGGCAATGTTGTCCAGGCACGTCAATAAGGAGCTGGGGACAGGCAACACTGTCCACGCGGCCCGGAAAAGCGGGGCCTTGGGACAGTGAAGCCAGTCCCCAGATTATCAATATGATTGGAATGCGAACGATTCTCGAGGTGGCCGATAATTCCGGCGCGCGCAGGCTGGCCTGTATTTTGCCGCGCGGCGGCGACCTCGGCCTGCGCGCGGGGCTGGGCGACGTGGTCACCGCCAGCGTGAAAGAGGCCGCTCCCGATTCGGCGATCAAGAAGGGGAAAGTGGTGCGCTGCGTGATCGTGCGCATGCGCAAGGAGACCCGGCGCAAGGACGGAACCTACATCCGCTTCGATTCGAACGCCGCGGTTTTGATCAGTGAGACGAACGAGCCGGTGGGCACCCGAGTGTTCGGACCCGTGGCCAGGGAACTGCGCGACAAGAAGTTCATGAAGATCGTGTCGCTGGCCCCCGAGGTAATCTGATGGCAATCGCAAAGAAGACGCCGGCCGAGCCGGTCCGCATCGATATCAAGAGGGAAGACACCGTCAGGGTGATCTCGGGACGCGATAAGGGCAAGACCGGCCGGGTTCTGCGCGTGGACCGCCAGACGGGGAAGATACTGGTGGAGCACGTGATGATGGTCAAACGGCACACGCGCCCCAACCCCGGCAAGCAGATCAAGGGCGGCATCGCGGAGCGCGAGAGCCCCATACCGGCTTCCAACGTCCTGGTGGTGTGTCCGGGATGCAACAAGGCCGTGCGCATCGCGCACCACATCGACCATGTGGCGGGAGGAAAGACCCGCCGCACACGAATCTGCCGCAAATGCGGCCAGATGATTGGCAGCAAGTGAGGAACCGATGGCAGCACGTTTGAGAGAGCATTATCAGAAGAAAGCGGTCCCGGCGCTGACCCAGGAATTCGGGTACAAGAACGTCATGGCGGTGCCCCGGATCGACAAGATCTCGATCAACATCGGGTTGGGCGAAGCCACGCAGAACGCCAAGCTGATGGATGGGGCGGTCGCCGAGCTGGCGCAAATCGCCGGCCAGAAACCGGTGATCACCAAGGCGACCAAGTCGATTGCGGCGTTCAAGCTGAGAGAAGGCATGTCGATCGGGTGCATGGTGACGCTGAGGGGCGACCGCATGTACGAATTTTTCGACCGGCTGGTGAACGTGGCGCTGCCCCGCGTGCGCGACTTCCGCGGCGTGTCGACGAAGAGTTTCGACGGAAGGGGCAACTACACGCTGGGGATCAAAGATCAGTTGATCTTTCCGGAAATCGACTACGCCAAGGTGGAAAAGACCAAGGGGATGAATATTTCCATCACCACCACGGCCCGCACGGATGCGGAAGGCGTGGCGTTGCTGCGCCACATGGGGATGCCGTTCCGGCAATAGAGGAGAGACCGAAAGAACATGGCCACTACCGCCAAAATTGCGAAAGACATAAAACTGGACGCGGCCCGGAAGGCCAAGACGCCCAAGCTCCGATGCCGGCACCGCAACCGCTGCTGGCGCTGCGGGCGCCCGCGCGCCTTTCTGCGCAAATTCGGCATTTGCCGCCTGTGTTTCCGCCAGCTCGCGTTAAACGGCGAGGTTCCGGGCGTGATCAAGGCGAGCTGGTAAAGGAGGACTATGACGAGCGATCCCATTGCCGACATGCTGACTCGCGTGCGCAACGCGATCCAGGCGCGCCACCCGAAGGTGGACGTGCCGGCCTCCCGGCTGAAAGCGGAAATCGCGCGCATTCTGAAGGAAGAAGGCTACATTGCCAACTTCAAGGTAGCGGAAGAAGGCGCCAAGAAGACCATCAAGATCTACCTGAAATACGGCGTCAACAACTCGCCGGTGATTTCCGAGATCCACCGCGTCTCGCGTCCGGGCTGCCGGGTGTACGTGGGACAGACGGAGATCCCGCGGGTATTGGGCGGCATGGGAATCAACATCCTGACCACCCCGCGCGGCGTCATGACCGGCCGGGACGCTCACAAGGAGCACCTCGGCGGGGAGATCCTCTGCCGCGTGTGGTAGCGAGGTACTGAGATTATGTCGAGAATTGGTAAGAAGCCGATCCCGCTGCCGAGCGGCGTGAAAGTCCAGATCGGCGGGCAACTGGAAGTGACGGGTCCCAAGGGCAAGCTGACGGTGCCGATACCAAAAGGGATCAGCATCGAGCAGGCCGGCGGGAAGCTGGAGGTGAAGCGCGCCTCCGACGAGCACGCGGCGCTGCACGGCCTGACGCGCGCGCTGGCGGCCAACGCCGTCCAGGGCGTCTCCACCGGGTTCACGAGGGAACTGGACATCCACGGTGTCGGGTATCGCGCCGAGATCAAGGGAAAGGTGGCGACGTTCACCCTGGGCTACTCGCACCCCATCGAGGTTCTGTTGCCGCCGGGAGTGGATCTGAAGGTGGAACCACCCAAATCGAGCGGTCAGCCTTTCCATCTGACGCTGAGCGGCTACGACCGGCAAATGCTCGGCCAGGTAGCGGCGAACATGCGCGCGCTTCGCAAGCCGGATCCTTACAAGAACAAGGGTGTCCGCTACACCGGCGAAGCGCTGCGCAAGAAGGTCGGTAAGACCGCGGCGGGGGCCAAATGATTCGTCAGATCGAGAAGAAAGAGATCCGCAAGACCATTCACGAGCGCATCCGGCGCAAGCTGCGCGGAAGCGCCGCGCGGCCGCGCCTGGCGGTGTTCCGCAGCGTGGCGCACATCTACGCGCAGATCATCGACGATGCCGAGGGCAAGACGCTGGTGTCGGCGTCCTCGGTGGACAAGGGTGGGAAGGGGGCACCCTCCGGGTCCGGCGGCAACGTGGCGGCGGCCAAGGCGATCGGCAAACTGGTGGCCGAGCGGGCCAAGGAAAAGGGCATTACCAAAGTGGTTTTCGACCGCGGCGGCTATCAATACCACGGGCGTGTAAAGGCGCTCGCCGACGCGGCGCGCGCGGCGGGACTGGAGTTCTGATTCATGGCAACGTCGGCAAAACGCATCGATCCGGCCTCGCTCAACCTCAAAGAGCAGGTGGTTTCCATCAACCGCGTCACGAAGGTGGTGAAGGGCGGCAAGAACCTGAGCTTTTCGGCGCTGGTGGTGATCGGCGATCCCTCGGCGAAAGTGGTGGGCTGGGGCGTGGGCAAGGCCAAGGAAGTGCCTTCCGCGATCCGCAAGGGAATCGAGGCCGGCAAGAAGAACCTGCGCAAGATCCAGGTGCTGGAGACCACGATTCCGCACCAGGTGCTGGGTAAATATGCCAGCTCGCTGGTGCTGCTGAAGCCGGCCGCCGAAGGGACGGGAGTGATCGCCGGGGGCGCGGTGCGCGCGGTCATCACGGCCTGCGGCATCCCCAACGTGCTCACCAAGTCGATTGGGCGCCGCAACCCGCACAACGTGGTGAAGGCCACCATCGTGGCGCTGGAATCGTTGCGCGACAGGAACGCCGTGGCCGAAATGCGCGGCCTGGCGGTGGAGAAGCTCTAATGCAAGGCAAGATCCGAATTAAACTGGCGCACAGCCCCATCTGCACTCCGGAAAAGCACAGGAGAATCGTGAGGGGCTTGGGATTGCGGAAGGTCAACCAGGTGGTGGAGCGGCCGGATACGCCCGGCTTCCGCGGCATGGTGAAGAAGATTCCGCATCTGCTGGAAGTGGTGGAGTAGGGGGAGATAGACAATGAATCTCAGCGGATTGAGACCGCCCGCCGGACAGAGGAAGGCTCGCAAGCGCATCGGCCGCGGCATGGGCTCGGGACACGGCAAGACCTCGACGCGCGGCTCGAAGGGACAGCGCGCCGGTACGGGGTTCGGCCAGAAGCGCGGATTCGAGGGCGGCCAGATGCCGCTCCACCGCCGGCTGCCCAAGCGCGGATTTACGAACATCTTCAAGAAGCACTACGCCATTGTCAACGTCGGAAAGCTGGAGAAGCTGGAAGGCGATGCGTTCAACGCCGACCGCCTGTTCGAACTGGGCGTCATCAAGAAGCTGAGCGACGGGCTCAAGATCCTGGGCACCGGGGAGTTGACGCGCAAGATTACGGTGGAGGCCCACCAGTTTTCCAAGTCGGCGGTGGAGAAGATCCAGAAGGCCGGTGGAGCGGCCAAGGCGATCGGCGCCAGCGAATGAGCGCCGGGAATCGAAGGGTACGATGACCAAGTTCCTAGAAGCGTTCGCGAACATTTTTCGCGTACCGGACCTTCGCAAGCGGCTCTTGTTCACGCTGGCGTTGCTGGCGGTGTATCGCCTGGGCGGTCACATTCCGACGCCCGGCATCAACATCACGCGATGGGAGGAGTTTTTCAGTTCCGCGGCGGGTTCGATCTTCGGGTTCTTCGACTTGTTCGCCGGCGGCAATATCCGCCGCCTCACGATCTTCGCCCTGGGCATCATGCCGTACATCACGGCGTCGATCATTCTGCAGTTGCTGACGGTGGTGATCCCCACTCTCGAAAAGCTCTCGAAGGAAGGCGAGCTGGGGCGCCGCAAGATCACGCAGTGGACCCGCTACCTGACGATCGTCCTTTCGGTGCTCCAGTCGTTCGGCATCGCGGAGGGCCTGCAGACGATGCAGCAGGGCATCGTCATTAGCCCGGGCATCGGGTTCGTGGCGCTGACGGTGATGTCGCTGACCACCGGAACGGCGTTCATCATGTGGCTGGGCGAGCAGATCAGCGAGCGCGGCGTGGGCAACGGCATGTCTCTCATCATCTTCACCGGCATTGTGGTGGGGCTGCCGCGCGCCATTCAGAATCTGTATGTCAACACCTTTATCACGCATGAATGGAGCGCGCTCCAGTTGATCCTGGTGCTGGTCATGATGGTGGCGGTGGTGGCGTTCATCGTGCTGGTGGAGCGCGGCGAGCGGCGCATCCCGGTGCAATACGCCAAGCGCGTGGTGGGCCGGCGGGTGATGGGCGGGCAGTCCACGCACATGCCGCTCAAGGTGAACGCGGGCGGCGTGATCCCGGTGATCTTCGCCTCCTCGATCCTGGCCTTCCCGGCGACCATCGCGGCGTTGCCCTGGGTGAAGAGCGTCGGCTGGCTGTCGGCCACGCTGAAGAGCATCCAGCACGGCGAGCCGCTGTATTACGTGCTGTTCGTGGCGGGCATCATTTTCTTCTGTTTCTTTTACGTTTCGATTATTTTTAATCCCAACGAAGCGGCCGACAACATGCGCAAGTACGGCGGCTTCATCCCGGGCATTCGTCCAGGGCGCAACACGGCCGACTACATGAACACCATCCTGACGAAGATCACGGTGGTGGGCGGCGTTTACCTGTCGATCCTGTGCCTGATTCCGGACATCATGATTTCGGGCATCAAGCTGAACCACCTGCCGCTGTTGGGCAACTGGATCGACCGGGTGTGTCCGCGGTTCCTGCTGGAAGGCCTGAACGTGCAGTTTTATTTCGGCGGCACTTCGCTGCTGATCGTGGTGGGCGTCGCCATGGACACCATCAACCAGATCGAGGCGCAGCTCATCATGCGCCATTATGAGGGATTCGTTCCGAGGTCGGGCCGTATTCGGGGCCGGCGGAGCACGTTTTGAGCGGTCTAAAGTGGTGATTTACCTGGCGGTCGATTACAATGATAATATTGCCCGTTTGACCGGACGCCGGCAGTGTTTTCGCCGGGGAACTCTGTATGACATCGTCTCCCATCCTCTCCAGGTGGATGGTTTGTGCGATGTGGGTGCAGGCCGATGATCGTTCGGAAGACCGCCGCCGAAGTGGAGAAGATGCGGCGCAGCGGGCTGTTGGTGTGGCAGATCTTGCAGAAGATGCGGGAGCTGGCTGTGGAAGGCGCCAGCACCTGGGACCTCGAGGTGGCGGCGGCCCGGATGATCGACGATGCCGGCGCGCGGCCCGCTTTCAAGGGTTATTACGTGCCGGCGGCGGGTGAGGCGTTCAAGTTTGTGTTGTGCACTTCGGTGAACGAGGAGATCGTCCACGGGATGCCGAATCCGAAACGGCTCCTCAAGAAAGGCGACATCGTTTCGATCGACACCGGGGTGAAGCTGGACGGGTACTATGGCGATTCGGCCATCACCGTCCCGATCGGCGAGGTAAGCGAGAAGACCGGCAAGCTCCTGCGGGTGACCGAGGAAGCCCTGGAGCTGGCCATCGATCGGGTGCGGGCGGGCAACCGGCTTTTTGACGTTTGCGGCACGGTGGAGCAGCACGTCAAGGCCAACGGTTTTTCGATTGTGCGGGAGTATGTGGGCCATGGCATCGGCACGCAGCTCCACGAGGAGCCGCAGGTCCCCAACTATGTGGACCGCAAGAACGACAACCCGCGGCTGAAGGAAGGCATGGTACTGGCGGTGGAGCCGATGGTCAACGCGGGGCGGCCGGAATCGGTGGTTCGGAAGGACCGGTGGACCGCGGTAACGAAAGACGGCTCCTATTCGGCGCACTTCGAGCACTGCATCGCGGTGACGGAGAACGGGCCGTGGGTGCTGACGAGGCCGTGAAGGTTGAGGCTACGGTGGTCGAAGAGCGGCCATCGGCGATTTATGCGGTGAAGCTGGAGAACCAGCAGCAGGTTTTGGCCCACGTGGTGGGTGCGGTGAAACGGAATTTTGTAAGGCTGGTACCGGGCGACAGGGTCGAGGTGGAGTTAGCGCCTCACGATCCAACGCGTGGCAGGATCACGCGGAAGATAGCGTCGAGCGGCGGTCCGAGGAAAGAACATGAAGGTGCGAGCGTCGGTAAAAAAGATTTGCGATAAATGCAAGGTGATCCATCGCGAGGGCGTGGTGCGGGTCATCTGCGTGAACCCCAAGCATAAACAGAGGCAGGGGTAAGGAGAGAGACCTATGGCGCGTATTGCCGGTGTGGATCTGCCGTCCGCGAAGAGGGCCGAGATCGGGCTTACCTATATTTACGGCGTGGGCCGCACCCGTTCCCGCTCGCTCCTGTTCCGGGCCGGCATCGAATTCGACAAGAAGGTTCGCGACCTGACCGAGGACGAGGTCAACCGCGTCCGCCAGATTCTGGAAGAGGAAGGCGCCGTGGAAGGCGACCTCCGCAAGGAAGTCTCGATGAACATCAAGCGTCACATCGAGATGGGCTCGTACCGGGGACAGCGGCACCGCCGCGGGCTGCCGGTGCGGGGCCAACGGACGCATACTAATGCCCGCACGCGCAAAGGACCGCGCCGCGGAACCGTAGCCAACAGGAAGAAGGCGACCTCGAAGACATAGGAAGCTCTCAGCGTTCAGCTTTCAGCGATCAGCTAGACCAGGCTGGTGCTGAGAGCGGAAAGCTGATAGCTGAGGGCTGAGAGCTAGACATGGCGAAAGCACCAGTAAAAACAGGCAAGAAGAAGAGCTTCAAGAAAAAGGAGAAGCGCGTCGTCCATACGGGCATCGTGCATATCCAGGCCACCTTCAACAACACCATCGTGACCATCGCGGACCTGGAGGGGAACACCATCTCCTGGTCGAGCGCGGGTTCGCTGGGCTTCCGGGGATCGCGGAAAGGGACGCCGTTCGCCGCGCAGCAGGCGGCTTTGACGGCGGCCAACAAGGCTGGCGAGAGCGGGTTGCGGACGGTGGAGGTGCGGGTCAGCGGACCGGGATCGGGGCGGGAATCGGCGGTGCGCGCGCTATCCACGGCGGGCATCGAGGTCCGCTCGATTAAGGATGTGACGCCCATGCCGCACAACGGCTGCCGTCCCCCGAAGAAGAGAAGGGTATAAGGATCTGGTGACAGGCAACACTGTCCACGCGGCCCAAAAGGCGGGCCTTGGGACAGTGAAGCCAGTCACCAAGGTGATTTTGAAGCGGGAAGAAGGCCTGGGCGCCCTCTGGGCACGGTCGTAAACCGCACCTGAAAAGACAGGTAAGGAGAGCAACTTGGCAAGATATATCGGCCCGGTTTGCCGGCAATGCCGGCGCGAGGGCATGAAACTCTTTCTCAAAGGGGAGCGCTGCCACAGCGAGAAGTGCGCCATCGAGAAGCGCAATTTCATCCCTGGGCAGCACGGCAAGGAACGGGCGAAGAAGATCGTCGGCTACGGTCTGCAACTCAGGGAAAAGCAGAAGGTGCGGCGCGTGTACGGCGTGCTGGAAGCGCAGTTCCGCGGCACTTTCGAAAAGGCCGCATTGGCCAAAGGCATCACCGGCGAAAACCTGATGTCGGCGCTGGAACGCCGCCTCGATAGCGTCATCTACCGCATGGGCTTCGGCACCAGCCGCGCCCAGGCGCGCCAGATCGTCCGCCACGGCCATATCGATGTCAACGGGCGCAAATGCGATATTCCGTCGGCCCAGGTGAAGGTGGGCGACGTGGTCGCGGTTCGCGAAACCAGCAAGAACAATCCGGCCATTCTGGCCGCGCGCGATGCCACGGCTCACGCGCCGGCGCCGAACTGGATTGATGTGGATCGGGATAGTTTGAAGGGGCGCATTCAGAGCTTGCCCAAGCGCGAGGACCTGGTGCAGATCCAGTTGAACGAGCAGCTCATCGTCGAGTTGTACTCGAAGTAGAGAGGATTCTATGTTCAAGGGCTTCCAGAAACCCAAACGATTGGTCGCCAATACCGAGAGCCTTACGGACCGGTATGGCATGTTTACGGCGCAGCCTTTCCAGCGAGGGTTCGGCACCACGATCGGCAACAGCCTGCGCCGCGTGTTGCTGAGCTCGATTGAAGGCGCCGCCATCACGGCCGTCCGCATCGAGGGCGTGGAGCACGAATTCAGCCCGATACCGGGTGTGGTGGAGGACGCCACCGACATCATCCTGAACCTGAAGCAGATTCCGTTCAAGATCATGAGCGAGGGCGTCAAGACGGTGCGCCTCGACGTGGAAAGCCCCGGCGACGTGCGCAGCGCCCAGATCGAGACCGACGCCGAGGTCGAAGTGCTGGATCGGGATGTGCACATCGCCACCGTCAGCGAGGGCGGCAAGCTGCATATCGAGATGCGGCTGAGAGGCGGCCGCGGCTACGTCAGCGCGGACAAGAACTTCGACGACGATCTGGCCCTCGGCTACATCCCCATCGATTCGGTCCACTCGCCCGTGCGCAAGGTGAACTTCTCGGTGGAGGCCGCGCGCCTGGGGCAGATGACGGACTACGACAAGCTGACCCTGGAAGTGTGGACCAACGGAGCCGTTTCGCCGCAGGACGCCATCGGCTACGCCGCGAAACTGCTGAAAGATCACATGTCGATCTTCATCAACTTCGAGGAAGTGGCGGAGCAGGCCGAAGAGATATCCGAGCGCGGGCTCGACAAGATGGGCGAAATCCTGAACCGCTCCGTGGAAGAGCTGGAGCTGAGCGTTCGGTCGTACAACTGCCTCAAGAACGCCAATATCCAGACCATCGGCGAGTTGGTGCAAAAGACCGAAGCCGAAATGCTGCGCACCAAGAATTTCGGGCGCAAGTCGCTCAATGAGATCAAGGAGATTCTGGCGAACATGGGTCTGTCCCTGGGAATGCGCATCGATCCGCATGGCCGCCTGGTGGCTCCGCCGCCGCAGTCCAATACCGGAATGGAGATCCCTCTCGAGGAGGATGGCCAGCAGGAGCCGGCCGGGGAATAGCTCATGAGACACAAGGTTGCCGGATTCAAACTCAAACGGGACACGGGCGCCCGCGATTCGCTGCTGCGCAATCTCGCCACCAGCGTCATCCTGCAGGAGCGCATCATCACCACGGTCCCCAAGGCCAAGGCCGTGCGCCCGCTGGTGGAGAAGATGATCACGCTGGCGAAGCGGGACACGCTGCATACGCGCCGGCAAGCCGCGGCCGTACTGCGCACGCCGGCCTCGGTGAAGAAGTTGTTCGATACTTTGGGAACCCGCTTCGGCCAGCGTCCCGGCGGCTACACCCGCATCACGCGTCTGGGCCCGCGCAAGGGCGACGGCGCGGAGCAGGCCATGGTCGAGCTGGTGGGTTCCGAGCTGGTCAAGCGCGCCGC
>JBAWDI010000215.1:0-3309 GCA_049590695.1 Bryobacteraceae bacterium | reverse complement strand
GGTATAGGCCAATAGTATATCGCCGTGCTCCAGGGGCACGGTCCTCTCTTCATAGGTGGCGAAGGGAAATGCGCCCACCACCGTGCCGGTGGCATCCATCGTCTGAATGTCGTTGCCGCGCAACAGCATGGGCGGCAAATGGCCGGCGTTGGTATACGTCAGCGCATGCGTCGATTCGTCGTACAAGGCGAAATAAAAAGTGGCGTACTTTTCGAGCGACGTGGTGGCATAAAGCTGCTGGTTCAGGTTCGACACCATCCGCGCCGGCGATGGGCGATGCTGTCCGCTTCCGTTCGAGGTGCTCAACTGCGACCGCATGGCGGATTGGATGGTGGCCATCAGCAGCGCCGCCGATATGCCTTTGCCGGCCACGTCGCCGATGGCAAAGGCCAGCGCGCCCTCGGAAACCGCCATGAAGTCGTAATAGTCGCCCGAAACCACGCGCGCCGGTGTACACACGCCTTTCAGCTCCAGGGTCTTGACGTAGGGAACGTCCTTCGGGAAAAGCTGGTTCTGTACCTCGCGGGCAATCTCCAGTTCCGACTCCAGGCGCTCCTTTTCCTTGGCCACCACGATGAGCTGCCCCAGGTTCCCGGTCATGGTGTTGAACGAAGTGCTGAGTTCGGCAAGCTGATCGTTGCCCTTCACCGGAATGCGGTAAGAGAAATCGCCCACCTTGACGTGCCGGGTGCCCTCATACAGTTCGTGCACCGCGCCCGTCATCGAGCGGCTGAGTTGGATGCCGGCCAGCAGCGAGACCATTTCCACAATGAGGAACAGGATGGCCACCGCCACGAAGACGTCCAGCATCATCTCGCCCAGTTCCAGCTTTTCCCCGAAGAGCATGCTGAGCACCGCCGAAACCCGGGAGTTCACCACCAGGAGGGCGTCGGTCGAGTTCTGCGGCGAATCCCAGGAAGCCACCTGTATCGGGACGAACCCCTCCACCTCGAAATCCAGCACGTTGACCTTTGCAGGAACGCGGTCCTCACGTTCCCACTTGGTAAAGGACGCCACCAGGTTGACATCGCCCAATCGCGGAATCAGTCCGGCCAGCAGTTGATGCGTGAACGGCGCCAGGATGGTGACCTCGTTCCCGTTCGCCACTTCGTGGGCCCACGCGTACAGCCCCCCCTGTTTCAGGATCAGGCCGCTGGCGCGCTTCCACGCCGGCGGGGGCGGCTCGAGCTGCGATTCCGGCGGATAGCGTAGATCCTCGTGGCCGCTGATCCGCAGCTCGAATTCAGGGAAGCCATTCCGGATCATGGGCACGAAGCGATTGAGGGTCACCTCGGGATCTCCGATGGGCGCGCGCGCCAGCGCCTCGGCCGGGCGTAGAAGGCT
The DNA here is from genome assembly GCA_049590695.1 of Bryobacteraceae bacterium. GTDB lineage: Bacteria > Acidobacteriota > Terriglobia > Bryobacterales > Bryobacteraceae > Fen-178. The sequence goes on along the minus strand of JBAWDI010000215.1, from coordinate 1,965 downwards.
GTTCACGCGGTGCGTAAGCTCGGTGTTCACCAGGTAAACAGCCATTTGCCCGATCACCGCGTAACCGGCGATTGCCGCCAGCGCCACGATCAGAATGATGGGCACCACCGCGATGAACAGGTAGGCCACGATCAGCCGGTTGCGCAGCCGCCAGATGGCCTTGCGCATACCCCGCCGCGCCAGCTTGAACAGCGCCAGCAACCCGAGAATGAAGGCTCCCATCGCCGCCAGCAATTGAATGGCGGGCGCCACCCGCGTGAAGTACAGCAGCGCGTAAAGCACCGCGAAAACGAGAAAGGCTTTCTCGATCGGGCCGAGCCGCCGCCAAATCGCTCCGAAGCCTTTCCGCATCGCTATCCCTACAGACTAGCGCACCGGAATCCGAGAAGGTAGAATCACATTATGCGAAGACGAATCTTTCTGGCCTGCGCCGTCCTGATGACGGCCATGGCCGGCGCGGCTCTGGCCGCCGACATTACCGGCAACAGGACGGGTTCTTCCGACCAGTTCAGCCTCAAGTTTACCTTCAAACAGGATGGAGAGACGCTGACGGGCAACGTCATTGGGCCGCAAGGCGACCCGCTACCCATCAGCAACGGCAAGGTGCAAGGCGACAAGGTCTCCTTCACGGTGAAAGTCGACATGGGTGGCAACAGCATGACGATCGCCCACGAGGGCACCATCAAGGGCGACGAGATCACGCTGAGCACCAAGGTCGAAGGCGGCGGCGATTTCGGTGGCGGCCCGATGACGCTGAAGCGGGAGAAGTAGGCGCGCGGGGCGGCGGCGGGCGCGCCACAGAAGCATAGGCGTTAAGGCAAGGCGGCGGACCTCTGGTCGTGATTTATAGAGTGGGTCTCGCCGGGATAGCGGCGCGGGTTCGTCCGCGCCAGTTCTTTACGAGTGGTAGAACTTGAAAAGGCGCCCAGGTGTGGGATATGTTTGATGTTCGGTGCCAGTGGCCAACTCGCCATCCGAGAACCCTCAATGAGGAGGTCGTCTGTTGTGAAGCCGTTGAGTTCGCGCAACCTCATCTGCCCCGTTGACCCGGCGTTCATTCCCAAGTACACCCGCGATTCGGGTCGGTGGTATCCCTTTTTGGACATACTTCTCCAGCGGGCTGCGGACCACGTCAGTGTCCACCAGACTTTCTTTCCAGATCTTGTGGACCTTCAGGCTGAGCTGCCACCAGAGGAGGGGGGCGCCGGGGAAAGTCGCTTCATCGACTTCTTCAAGGCGCGTGAGTCGCTGGCCAGAGCTTGTTCCTGCTTTGTGTTGAGAGGACGAATCGGCGTCGGGAAAACTTCTTTCTTGAAGTGGTGGCTCTCGCTCGGACAGCGTGCCGACCGCCACGCAATGCTCAACTTCAACGTTGAGGGAAAGCTCTGGCGAGAACGCGGAAACCCGGGCATGGCACTCTATCTGGCAAAGCGGTTCTCCGAGGTACTGAATCGTCTTGCCGACGAACCATCGTTCAAGAAGAAGAGGAGCACCCTGATAGAGGAAATCAGGAAGCGTGAGAGCGTTTTTTCTTCTTCCGGGGAGCAGTTTGAGGAGAAGTTTCTGCACCAGTCCGATTCCTTTAGAGAACAGTTCCAATCGCTGGATTCTCAACTGCTCCTTGCCTGCTCAGTTGCCACAGCGAACCTTCACTACCAGAGGCCGGTTTGGCTCGTCCTCGATAACATCGATATGGAGGACGCAGACACGCAAGATCAGTTTGTTCGGGCTGCGATGGGCGTGTTCGAGAGCATTCTCGCGTATGGCAAGAACTACCAGAAGGATGTGCGCGTCCACCTGGTCGTTACGGCACGCCTTGGCTCGCGGCGTCGCTGGCAGTTTCATGAAAATGCGTACCAGGACATAACGTATCCGGAACCTCAGCTTCATTCAATCGTGCGTCGGAGGTTCGCTGAGGCACTGGCCCTCGCATGGCCTGATCACCCCGATCCCTCCCTTGGGTTC
>JBAWDI010000214.1:0-1776 GCA_049590695.1 Bryobacteraceae bacterium | reverse complement strand
GGTTCCCCCCGATCTTCCCCCCTCGCACCCCCTCCCGGCGCTTGAATTTCGGGCTCAATAGACATAGCATTGATCTCAGAGGACCGGATATTTAGATGAAACTCTCTTTTGTGGTTTCGCTACTCGTAGCCGCGAGCTTCGCCGCCTACGCCCAACAGGCGATGCCTCGGATGATCTCCGTCGATCCGCAAAACGGGAAGAAGGGGGACGTGATCACCGTCACGGGTGAGAACCTGCAGAAGGCCCTGGTGTCCAAGGTGTATCTCACCGACGAAAAGATCGATACCATCGTGGAAGTCACCGAACAGACGGACACCTCCATCAAGTTCAAGATCCCGGCCAAGGCCGCGCCCGGCCGTTTGGCGCTCATGATCCTGACCACCGAGAAAGTTCCGAAGTTGATCGAGCAGCCCGTCAAGCTGACCGTCGACCCGGATTGATCGCATTCCCGGCGCCGCGCCGCTATGTCCGGCGGTACGGGGTCGAGAGGTACCTCCTGGCCTCCTGGGCGGCTTCCGCTTGGGGGGCGTACGCAATGGCCTTCCTGTATGCTTCCAGAGCCTCCCCGCGGCGGCGCGTCATATCGTAGATCTGTCCCATCCGCAGGTACGCGGACGCACCCGTGTTGAGGTCCACCTCTTCCGACGCGGCGGCCACTTTCTTCATGTTCTCCAGAGCGTGGCCCAGGTCGTTATACCAGAACTCGATGGTGCCCTCCTGGAAGTAGATCTTCTCCCACGGCACGCGGTCGTAGCCGGGGGCGTGGCGCGTCTTCAACTGGGCCACATCTTCCGCGGCCTCCAGCGCGTGCGTCTTGTCGCCCGCCACGCTGTACATCTGCGATAGCTCCAGCCGCAACAGGAAATTTCGCGGAAATCTCCGGATCAGGTCTTCGATCAGCGGAATCGCCTGGCGCGGCTGGTTCTCCCTCCGGTCGAGCGCGCATAGAAAGATCTCGGCGTCGATGCGGTCGAGTTTCCCGTTCCTGGCCACGTCCTGGACGGTCCGAATGCCCTTCGCCCGATCGCCGTGGATCCCCACCAGGAACCCCAGCATCCGCCATCCCCACGGCAGGCTGCCCACGATGTAGTCGTCCAGGCCCTCGACCAGCCGCGCGTCCACGTTATTCGGTTCCAGTTCGCTGAGGCGGGTGTGCAGGCGCCGCGCGGCGGTGGCGTCCTTCAGCGAATCGTGCCACGCCTTCTTCACCACCCAGTAATAATCCGAGCGCAGCCCGTAGGAGATGCCCAGCGCGTACAGGGCGCCCGTATCGTTGGGGTTCTTCGCCAGGCGCGCCCCGGAAATCGCCATGGCTTTGCCGATCTCATCCAGAAACCGCTTCTCCGTCTCCGGCGCCGGGTTCAGCTTGGGCCGCCGCAGAAAGGAATTGGTGCCCGAGACCAGCTCGCTTTCGAGCGCGCCGTCGCGATACATTTCGCGAAACACGAGGGCCTGCGCCAAGTGGTTATGCAGGTCGGGCGAATTCGGATTCCGCGCGATGGCCTGCTCGAAATCGGCGATGGCCTGGTCGTATTCCAGGTTGTAGAAGTGGTCGAACCCCTCCGCGGCCAGGGACTCCTGCGCCAAAAGACGTGGCGCCAGCGCGATCGCGGCCAGCAGAACGAGTCTCACACCATTCATCGTAACCCGTACCGCCGGTGCTACATGGCCCCTATTCGCTCCAGCCCCCACCGCGCATGTTCCGCCACCACCGGGTCCTCCAAGGCGGCCAGTTTCTCCAGCGGCGCGCGGAATTTCTCCAGCCTCCGGTTGCCC
>JBAWDI010000213.1:0-22265 GCA_049590695.1 Bryobacteraceae bacterium | reverse complement strand
AATTGCGATAATCTCTGAGAACAGAGGTGATTTGATGCGACTTCGAAGAACGGTCCCGTGCTCCTGTCTTGTTGCTGCCACGCTTTTCGCTACCGCCGCCGCGGCCCAGAACACCCAACCGCGGCGTGAGCCGGATGTGCCTTTCGTGCCCACCACCGAAGAGGCGGTGGCGGCGATGCTGAAGCTCGCCGACGTGAAAAAGTCCGACATAGTGTACGACCTCGGCTGCGGCGACGGCCGAATCGTCATTGCCGCCGCCAAAATCTATGGGGCGCACGCCGTCGGTATCGACATCAACCCCGTGCGCCTCGCCGAGGCCAACGAGAACCTCAAGAAAGCGGGCCCGGAAGTGGCGAAGCTGGTCCGCTTCGAAGAGAACGACCTCTTCCAGGCCGACATCCACGAGGCCACCGTCGTGACCCTGTTCCTGCTCTCCAGCGTCAACCTGAAACTGCGTCCCAAGCTGCTGGCGGATTTGAAGCCGGGCACTCGAGTGGTTTCCAATACCTTCGACATGGGCGATTGGAAGCCGGAAAAAGAGTTCACGGTGGGCAATCCGGATGAGGAATCCTACCTCAGCCACCACCTCTTCTTGTGGATTATTCCGGCGCGAAAGTGAAGAATCGCGTTCCTCCTGTTAGAATGAAAGTTATCCACTCCCAGGGAGGAACCGCTTAACTTGAACTCTGCAATTCTCGCCTTGGAAGACGGCACTGTCTTCGAAGGCAGGAGTTTTGGTGCGCCCACCGAGCGTTCCGGAGAGGTGGTCTTCAATACCGCGCTCACCGGCTACCAGGAAGTGTTCACCGATCCCTCCTATTCCGGCCAGATCGTAATCCTTACCAATCCGCAGATCGGCAACTACGGAACCTGCCGCGAGGACAACGAATCCGCCCGTCCCTACATCGAGGGCCTGGTGGTGCGCGAGTTTTCCACCATAGCGAGCAACTGGCGCTCGGATACGGAAGCCGGCGTCTTTCTCGCCCAGGCCGGCATCCCCATAATCTCCGATCTCGATACCCGCGCGCTGGTCCGCCACCTGCGCACCCGCGGCGTCATGCGCGGGGTGCTGTCGGCGGTGGAGAAAGATGCGCAAAAGCTGGTCGAAAAAGCGCGCGGCATCCCCACCATGGCCGGCCTCGACCTGGCCAGCCGCGTCTCCACGCCCCAGCGCTACGAATGGCCGAAGCCCGTGGAGCCGAAGCACCACGTGGTGGCCTACGATTACGGCATCAAGCTCAACATCCTGCGCCGCCTGGTGCAGGTGGGCTGCCGCGTCACCGTGGTCCCGGCCCTGACCTCCGCCGAAGACGTGCTGGCGCTCAACCCCGATGGCGTCTTCCTTTCCAACGGGCCGGGCGACCCCGAGCCGCTCCACACCCAGGTGGCCAACATCCGCAAGCTCATCGGCCGCAAGCCCATCTTCGGCATCTGCCTGGGCCACCAGTTGCTCGGCCTGGCGGTAGGCGGCAAGACCTACAAGCTGAAATTCGGCCACCGCGGCGCCAACCACCCGGTGCGCAACGAAATCACGCGACGCGTCGAAATCACCTCGCACAACCACGGGTTCGCGGTCGATCCGGACTCGCTCAACCTCAACCAGGTGGAGATCACCCACGTCAACCTCAACGACCAGACGCTCGAAGGTTTCCGCCACCGCAGCCATCCCGTGTTCTGCGTGCAATACCACCCCGAGGCCGCGCCCGGCCCGCACGATTCCCACTACCTGTTCGACGATTTCGTGAAGCTCATGAGCGTGAAATAACCCATGCCCAGACGCAACGATCTCCATCGCATCCTGATCATCGGCTCCGGCCCGATCGTCATCGGCCAGGCCTGCGAGTTCGATTATTCCGGGACTCAGGCCGCCAAGGCCCTGCGCGCCGATGGCTACCAGATCGTGCTGGTCAACTCCAACCCGGCCACCATCATGACCGATCCGGACTTGGCGGATAAGACCTACGTCGAGCCGCTCACCGTGCCGTACCTGGAAGAGATCATCCGCCGCGAGCGGCCCGACGCGCTGCTCTCCACCGTGGGCGGGCAGACCGGCTTGAATCTCTCGGTCGAGTTGGCCGAGGCCGGCGTGCTCGACAAGTACGGAGTGGAGCTGATCGGCGCCAAAATCGACGCCATCAAGAAGGCCGAAGACCGCCTGCTGTTCAAAGACGCCATGCGCCGAATCGGCCTCGAAACGCCGCAGTCGCAGCTTGTCAGCAGCATCAAAGCCGGCCAGGAATTCGCCGCGCGCATCGGCTATCCGTGCATCTTGCGCCCCAGCTTCACCCTCGGCGGCACGGGCGGCGGCATCGCCTACAACCAGGAAGAGCTGGCCGAGATTCTGGAGCGCGGCCTCGACCTTTCCCCGGTGCACGAAGTCCTCATCGAAGAGAGCGTGCTCGGTTGGAAGGAGTTCGAGCTGGAGGTGATGCGCGACCTGGCCGACAACTGCATCATCGTCTGCTCCATCGAGAATTTCGACGCCATGGGCGTGCACACCGGCGATTCCATCACCGTAGCGCCGGCCCAAACCCTCACCGACCGCGAATACCAACTGATGCGCGATGGCGCCATACGCTGCCTGCGCGAAATCGGCGTCGATACCGGCGGCTCCAACGTGCAATTCGCCATCAACCCGCGCGACGGGCGCATGGTCATCATCGAAATGAACCCGCGCGTCTCGCGCAGCTCCGCGCTGGCCTCCAAAGCCACCGGCTTCCCGATCGCCAAGATCGCCGCCAAGCTGGCCGTGGGCTACCGGCTCGACGAAATCCGCAACGACATCACGCGCAAGACCCCCGCCTGCTTCGAGCCCACCATTGATTACGTGGTCGCCAAGATTCCCAAGTGGGCCTTCGAGAAATTCCCCGGTGCCGACCCTACCCTGGGCACCCAGATGAAGTCCGTCGGCGAAGTCATGGCGATCGGCCGCACGTTCAAAGAGGCGCTGTGGAAGGGCATGCGCAGCCTCGAAACCGGCAAGGCCTTCGGCTCCGAGAAGTTCGACAAGAACCTCATCGCCCAGAAGCTCATCACCCCCACGCCCGACCGCCTGAACTACATCCGCTTCGCGATGGCCAACGGCTACACCGTGGAAGAGATCCACGAGCTGACCGCCATCGACCCTTGGTTCCTCTCCCAACTCAAAGAGGTAGTCGATTTCGAGTCCGAGGTGGGGCAGGCGGTGCCGCCTGCCGTCCCCGCCGAACTTTTCCGCCGCGCCAAACGCTACGGCATCTCCGACGTGCAGCTTGCCAAGGCCTGGGGCTCCGACGAAATCTCCATACGCACCCGCCGCAAGGAACTGGGCATCCGCGCCGTCTTCAGCCGCGTGGATACCTGCGCCGCCGAATTCGAAAGCTTCACCCCCTACCTCTATTCCAACTACGAAACTTCGTGCGAAGCCGACCCCGCCGCCGGCAAGAAGGTCATGATCCTGGGCAGCGGCCCTAACCGCATCGGGCAGGGCATCGAGTTCGACTACTGCTGCTGCCACGCCTCCTTCGCTCTGCAAGAGATGGGCGTCGAGTCGATCATGGTCAACTGCAACCCCGAGACCGTCTCCACCGACTACGACACCAGCGACCGCCTCTATTTCGAGCCGCTCACGCTCGAACACGTGCTCAACATCTGCGACACCGAGAAGCCCGACGGCGTCATCGTGCAATTCGGCGGCCAGACCCCGCTCAACCTGGCGCTCCCGCTCAAGCGCCTGGGCGTGCCCATCATCGGCACCGACCCCTCCGATATCGATCTCGCCGAAGACCGCAAGCTGTTCGGCAAGCTGCTCGACCGTCTCGCCATCCCGTGCCCCGCCAACGGCACCGCCACCAGCATCGAAGAGGCCTGCGAAGTCGCCCGCCGCATCGGCTATCCCGTCCTGGTGCGCCCCAGTTACGTGCTGGGCGGCCGCGCCATGGTGATCGCCTACGACGAGGAAACCGTGCGCCAGTACATGCGCGAGGCGGTGACCTTTTCGCAGGAACGCCCCGTCCTGGTCGACCGCTTCCTGGAAGACGCCACCGAGGTCGATGTGGACGCCCTGGCCGACGGCGACGACGTCCTGATCGCCGGCATCATGGAGCACATCGAAGAGGCCGGCGTGCACTCCGGCGATAGCTCCTGCGTGCTGCCCCCGCAATCGCTCGCGGCGGCGAACCTACGCACCATCGAAGATTACACCGTGCGCTTGGCCAAGGCGCTCCACGTGATCGGCCTCATGAATGTGCAGTACGCCATTCAGGCCGGCACGGTCTACGTACTGGAAGTGAACCCGCGCGCCTCCCGCACCGTGCCATACGTCAGCAAGGCGACCGGCGTCCCGCTCCCCAAGATCGCCGTGGGCCTGATGTGGGGCCGCAAGCTCAAGGATTACGGCCGCGGCTCCGGCGTGCTCACAGTGCCCCAGGATTTCGTCAAATCGCCGGTCTTCCCGTTCAACAAATTCCCCGGCGTGGACCCGGCGCTCGGCCCCGAGATGCGTTCCACCGGCGAAGTGATGGGCGTGGGCGTCAACTTCGGCGAGGCGTTCCTGAAAGCTCAAATTAGCGCCGGCACCCCGCTCCCCGAAAAAGGCACAGTCTTCCTCAGTGTCAACGACCACCACAAGTCCGAGGCCGTCGAGGTAGCCCGCCGCTTCACCGACTTAGGTTTCCGCCTGGTAGCCACGCGCGGCACCGCCGCCGCCCTCCGCGCCGCCGGCCTCACAACAAGGATGGTGTTCAAGGTGAACGAGGGCCGTCCCAACGTGGTGGACCTGCTGAAAGGCGGGGCAATCCAACTAGCCGTCTACACCACCGCCGGCGCCCCAGCCTTCAATGACGAAAAGTCCATCCGCCGCAGCGCCGTGACATACCGCGTCCCCTGCATCACCACCATGAGCGGTGCCCGCGCCGCCGCCGACGCCATCGCCGCGCGAGTGCGCGACCCCATCCGCGTGTGGAGTTTGCAGGAGATTCGCGCGCGCACCGTCGCGTAACGCTGTTACACTCATAACGTGTGGCCCATCGAGATCTGCGCGATCTCATCCGCGCGCTGGAAGAGGATCGCGAGCTGGCGGCCCTTACGTGCCCACGCTGTCCCGTCGGCGCAACCCGGCAGATGATGCACGACTGGGCTGCGCAACTGTCGGTCGGCGTGGAAAGATGGAGGTTAACATGCCAGAAAGTGCGGAACAGTTCTTCGCGGCAGTTCTCAGCGCTGGCGCGATCCTGTGCGGCTTTTGTGGAACGTTCCTGTCGTTTAGAATCCAGCGAGAAGCTGGATACTACCGGCAAGTCGCTCTTGACTTTTCTTCGCGCCAGGGCAGGGACATCCCTCTGGGGCTGACGCACTTCACCAGCGCGTTACTACTCCTGATTCTAGCGACTGCTTGCTCGGCAATCTTCGGGTTCGTGCTACCGCTTCTAGCGCTGAACGGGGCAGCGTGGGCTGCATCCCGCAGAGGATTTGTCGTAGGGGGCATGATGGCCGCCTTGGTCCTGCTAGGCGCCTATTTCCTCGACGAGCTTGTTCACTACAAGATTGTGAAATGTAGTCGCCTCGTTAACGACACCCGAGAGTGGAAGGATGAGTGGTGGATTGTGGTTATCGGCACCCTAGCCGCTATCCTAGCCGCCTGTTCCTGCGTGTACTTTGCGCGCGTGTGACTTCTTGCCGTCGTCGGTCGTGGGGGCAAGGCCCAACGGCCAAGCGCCCGGTAAAGCGTAGTGCGGTCCACATTCAGGAGCTCGGCCACGTCCTCGCGGCAATGCTCCCCTCCATCTATGAGCTTCCGGGCGTGTGTGATCTGCTGTGCAATTTCCGCTTGCGCCCGAATTTCGCGCCCCGGCCTCTTGGGGCCTTCACTCCGGCGCGGGTCCGTCCGCCACTTTCGCTCGATTTCATGCCCGACTTCTTAGTTCCCTGGCCGCTGGGGCCTCCAGGTAGACTTGACCGGACCTTCCTGGGGGTCCCGATCCTCGTCTAATATCACCTTGATGATTGCGCCCCGTTCGACAATGACCTTAACGGTCGGTTTAACCGGCGTCCGGTCCGACTTCCCGAAGAACGACCCGATCCAGTCGGCCTCGGCCTGTTGGGTCGGCGAGATTGTTCTTGGATGCAGGTTCAATGCGTAGTAACCCGTGAAAGAGACTTCTGCTATCGTACATTCTGCCCCGCATAGAGCGGCGGCCTCCGGGATATCGTCGAGGACCTTTCCTACATCGTTGATGTCCATCCGCTTGTCCAGTTCAAAATACACAGCGACGATGCGAGGGACGGGATGCAGCCGAGATTCCGAATCGTCCATTGAATATATAGTCCACAATTCGTAGGTGTTCAGGGCCGTCTTGATTTCGTACGCATCAGTGTATTCACTGGATGGTGGAAGGACACCGACCCTGCTGCTCGGAACGTCCCGCGTCGGGTCCGACAGATGATAGACCAGGGGCGTTCCGAGAGCCTTCCGGACCTCAGATCCGGTCATTCCCAGCATTAGAACCGCACGCTGGCTCGGCGCCTGGGCCGAAACGACGGCACATTGAACGCATGCGGCGGTTGCGAAAATCACATTGAGGAACGGGCGCATTCCTCAAATATACGCCGATTTAGGGTAATCATGGGAATTGCCCTTATATGGACACCATGAGCGGCGCGGGCGCCGCCGCCGACGCCATAGCGGCGCGGGTCCGCGACCCCATCTGCGTCTGGCGCCTGCAAGAGATTCACGCCAAGACCGTAGCGTAAGGCTCGGCAAAGACCCGCCCTCCCACAGTGACCGTCCGCGCGTCCGTCCGCGAAGGGGCCGCGCGAAGCAAAGCGCAAGACGGACCAAACGAGAACTTTCTAGCCCGGAGAAGATCTGGTGGAGCTTGTCCTTGCGGTGAGACGTCCCGATGAGCAAGGCGAAACGACATGAGCCCGCTCGCATCCATTCGGCAAGTGCTTCGTTGTGTTGTTTCTTCGCCCAGTCGCCGCATTCGCACTGGAGACATTGCAACTATTGCTTCTTGAGCCACTCTGAATACTGTTCTCTTAGTTTAAGGTCTGGTAGGTGTTCTGGAGGAATACCATCATACTGCAAACTGCTAAATATCTCTTCTCTGTACTCTGGGTCTTCCATATCACCCATGTCTGGATCGTCTTTCCAGGGTCGTGTGACTTTGACCTTGTCCTTTCTTTTCATCTGTATCCTCTTTCCACTGCTAGCCCTTGGTCGCCTTGTGAGCAGGGCGATTTCGCGCTCATTGTCGGTATCCCAAACCACCAAGCGCCGCGGCAACTACAGAATTGCCTGTAATCGAAGCATCATCATGACGCCTCCACTATAGCGCTCCGAACTGTCGCTGCAATTTCGGTAACAGCATTTACGAAATCTTCTACCTTGTCTCTCACAATGCCATACTTCGGCGTCAAAGCATTAACCTTGCTCGGGTCGTCCACTTCCCCGGGACGATAAAAGCATCCTACGCTGTTAATCTTCCGCTTGCAGGCGACGAATCGCTCATTGCCAAGAAGACGTACCGCCTTCATTGGCAGTTGGAACCAGACGAAGGTCGCGCCCAGCCACAGGAGCGGAATGAAATCTCCGTTCACAGTCATCCCGTATCGAATGCAGGACGGAAGGCCCCGCCCTTCCAGACCGGCTGCCACTAACTTCGAACGCAATGCTTCAGCCAGTTCGGCGATCTCCGGAGGATTTGCGGCGCTGATTTGTTTCGTCAGCGCCTCCTCCGTCATGACCTTCGGGGGCGGAACCTCAACGCCCGCACCCGAGCCTACAATCGTCGTGGTCACATTCTCGCCTGCTACGCCCGGAACGTTAACCGTCACAGTGATCCGGGAACCTTCACGGATTCGAAGCGACGTCTTCGGAACGACAAACCGCCCTACATCCGGCAAATCATAGATGCAAAGTTCTACGACTCCAAGCTGATACGGTTTGCTGCCAACCGTGGTGTCCATCCAGTGAACAAGGCGCTCCACGCTGGGGCGGATACCGTCGGCAACAAGTAGCAAGAGAATCTCGCCATTACGTCGCCACGTGTCGAAATTATCTTGAAGATCGTCGTCCAACCCCGGAAAGGAGTCGGTTTCAGGGAGGTTTCCCAGGAATTCGAACACCGATTCATTCTTGCCCAGTCGTCGTCCGTTAGGAAGGCTACGCCTGAGAAAGCCCTCGAACTTATCCCAGGGAAGCTGACTGACTGCCATCCCGTATTGGAGAGTCTGAGCAATGACCTCGCGCAGTGATTCTGGATTCCGCCACAGCTTGGTCTCAACGATTACCAGGTGACCATCATCGGTCACCAGCAGGTTGTCAATGAATCCTTCGCTGCCACCGATGTCAACCGGAATTTCACAGCCAAGCGAGCAAAGACCTTTCGCGTTAGGGTAGAAATCGCGAATCGGCAGAATATTCGGCCATCGGTCGATGATCCCTTGAAGGAAGGATTCCTGGTAATTTCCCGAAGCGTCGAATTCAACGCGGGACAGCAGTCTGGACTGATCGCCGGACAGGAAGAGCGGCGTACCCGAAGGCATGTTTGCTCCTTGAGAAGAATTAACCGGAATTCCGACTCCCGGAACCAGATAGTATACTCCGGGGCGCCTCGGAAGTGCTGGTAATCCCTTCGGGATCCCTACGGGATGGGCGGCCGCACGAATTAAGAAAACTGACCCGTCAACGACCACGCTCGGAGCGGTCCTGGTCCTGATAGCGCCGATGTGTGCTCCAGAAATCGAGGTACATCTTGTGGAGATCGTGGCCCTTGACCGAGTCTTTGAAATTGGTGTAGTCAACCTGCTCAATGCGGCCGCCTACAACGGCCTTGAACTGCTCCAGCCCAATGAATGTTCGCCAGCGGTAGTCTCGGTCAGGCGTTTCGACAATCTGGACATCCCTTCCGACCACGTTAACCAAATCCTGCTTTCGCCGTGCCCGGACCAGCAATCGGGTCGGGTCGCTTTTGTCAGCGACGACACTCAAAAATCCGTCATTGAAGCAGAGCCACATAGCACAATTGTCTCAAACTCTCTGATGCGGCCCCTCCGCAATACCAGGGTGCGCGATTCCATCCGCGTCTGGAGCCTGCTGGAGATTCACGCCAAGTAGCGCCGGCGGTCTATGCCGGCGGTGGGGTTGCCGCAGCGCGGTGACGTATCCGGTCCCGTGCATCACCACCATGAGCGGCGCCGCCGACGCCATCGCGGTGCGGGTCCGCGACCCCATCCGTGTGCGGAGCCTGCAAGAGATTCACGCCCACACCGTGGCATGAGGCCGCGCTGAAAAGCCCGTCCCAACAGAGGTCCCCGCAATACCCCGCCGCCAGCCTCGACTTCGGACACGACAGGCTCCAAACGCAATGTGTCCTCCGTTCGGAAACCGTAGAGCGAACAACATCAAGACGCGGTGCCGCCAGCGTTGTGTCCCACCGCATTACGCCACTGCTTGAAGCCCGTTCTTCGCAACCAGAGAGAGCAGTTTTAGGGAGGCCCCTTGTGGGCGCTTTTCTCCGCGTTCCCACTGGCTGACCAAGCCCGTTGTCACGTTGACATGGCGGGCAAAGACTGCCTGGCTGGCGCGTTCCCGCAGACGCAGCGCGCGGATTTCCTTCGGCCTCAGCGGACGTACCGGTGTGAGGCACCGTTCATCGAATTCCCGCATCGTGCGCTTGTGCATGACTCCGGCCGCGTGCAGACCTTCGGCGGTATCGTGGATCGACGCCATCAGGGGACTACGGTATTGTTTCCTCGTCACAGGTCCCCTCCAGCAGCACTCCCGGCGCAACCACTCGCGCCATCGTCTTCCCCTCACAGAGCCAACATTTCGGCGGCGAGTCTCTTGAGGGCGGCCAGGTCTTCTCTCTCGATTTTGTCCTTTTCGTTCTTCGCGAAGCCGTGAACGAAGATGGCCCGTGTGCCCGCTCCGACCACAATCGGCGTTCGAAATCCGCCGGACTTCCCTTGGCCAGGACGCGCGATCCGCTGCTTGATCGCGCCGCCGCCGGGATCGGCGGCAATCAATCCCCGTTCCGCGTCGCGCAGCGCCCGGCACAGCGCGCAACAGTTGATCTCCCGGGGATGAGTGTTATACATATTGTATAGCGATGCGGTTTGAGTGGGATAGCGAAAAGGACCGGATCAACCAAAGGAAGCACGGCGGCATCGCGTTTGAGAGCGCGGCGCTGGTTTTCGACGATCCCCACGTAATCTTCCGCAAGGATCGCATCGTGGATGGCGACGAGCGGTGGCACGCTATCGGAGCCGCGGGGGGGCGGTGCTGCTGGTTGTCCACGCCTATCGCATGGAGAATGACAATGGCGAAGAAGAGATCATCCGCATTCCGGAACGGGCCGCAAACGGCATCTCGGCCCGCGAAGCTAATCAGCGTGAGCGCCGAGTCTATTTTCAGCAAGCCGCTGAGTAAAAAGCAAAAGGCTGTCCTGTCTCGGATCGCGAAGCAGCAGGCTGCCGGAGACGACTCCGGCATCGATTACTCGGACATCCCTCCCTTGTCCAACGAGCAACTGGCGCGATTCCGCCGCACGCCAAAAGTGCTGGTGGCTGCTCGCATCGACCGGGAGGTTTACGACTGGCTCATGCGGTTTGGCAGGGGCTACTCCACCCGGATCAACAGCATTCTGCGTACGGTAATGGAGCGGGCTCAGTAGTTGCGGCCTAAGCCGGAATGATCGCCACCGCATCCCGCAGGACCGAATCCGGCGGCAACAGCCCCGCCGGTCTCGTAGAGGTCCGTCAAGAACAAAAACGCATCGGGATCGTCGAACTCCAGCCGGTAGCCGTTGACTCGCAAGAACGCTGCCGTCACGGTCACCGCAACCCGCTTGTTTCCGTCAATGAATGCGTGGTTCTGCGAGAGGCTCTCCCAGAGAGCAGCCGCCTCCTGAATCAGGTCACTGTAATACCCGCTGCGGGGTCGAGCCAAGGCCGACTCCAGAGTGCCGTGATCCCGGATACCTCCCGACCCACCGAAGCGTGCAATCAATCGTGCGTGAACCGCGACTGTCTCTGCGACCGTGGGATACCGGGTCACTGGGCGAGGCGCTGCAGCAGATCCGGATGCTGGGCGATGAACTCATCGGCAGCCTGCAGAAACGGCGATCCAGAGCCGAGGGACACGTCCCTCCCTTTCAGGTAATCGATGAACCGAAGTACGGCATCTTGCTCCTGCGGCGTGAGCGACTGGACAACGTTGGTTAAGCTCTCCGTGGCCATTCTGTCTCCCCAATCGCAGTATACCGCGCACACAAGATGGTTTTTGGAGCTGCCCAAACCCGACCCAGAAAATCACTGGACCACTGCGCTGGCGCGTTCCCGCAGACGGAGCGCGCGGATTTCCTTCGGCCTCAGCGGACGTACCGATGTGAGGCACAGGTCGTCGAATTCCCGCATCGAGCGCTTATCCATGACTCCGGCGGCGTGCAGACCTTCGGCAAATGGCCGCGAACCAGCCTTCACCTTAGATCGTCGCCACGAACTGGTACTTCGCAGCACGAGGCTCGACAATTCTCATTCGACCATGGCCGGGATTTGGCTCATCGCGAGTACTCACGAGTCCGAAGGATTTCAAAAGGGATACATCTCGTCTCACCGCCTTGCGGTCCCGTCCGAGGGTCACAGCAAGCTCTGAGACCGGCGCCGGCTTCGCACGAATGGCTCGGAGCACTCGCACTCGTTCTGCCGACACAAGTCTCGCCAGATCGGAAGGGTCCTCCAACGTCATCGTGATCTCTAATGTAAGCCTCTCGCCGCGATCCATCTTGCGAGCCCGTTCCATGGATCGTCCGATGAATTCCTCAACCGTTCCAGACGACACGGTTACACGTCGTGGGATCCCTTTCTCACCGGCTTTTGTGGCGATCTTCATCTTCTTTCCTCCAAAGCTCCCGCACTTCCGTATAGAACCGCGTAGCCAACGATTCGTACCCTGTGAATGCGAACGATTCCTGCCGGCCCATAAAATGCCTGTGATGGTGGTCGTGGCTGTTGTCGTACCCGAGCACACGCCCGTTGTCCAGTCCGCATATGTTTGGGTTGATGTACGCCAGACTGTACCTCACGACTTCTCCGTCCGCACTCTCCCAAACCTCTTCTTTCAGCATGGAACCACGTCGTGGCCGCTTCAAAAAGGCGGTCTCGTCTACGACCTTTCGGATGGGTAACTTGCCTGTCCGTTTCTTGCCCAAAACCGAGGATAGCACAGGGGGGATATTCTATGCCCCACCTGCTGAATTCCAGGGCCGGCTACGCCGGAATAATCGCCACCGCATCCCGCAGCACCGAATCCGGCGGCAACAGCCCCAAAACCCTCCGATCGAACGTAGCCAGCCGTCCCTGGTGCCGGATCGCCAGATCTAGCAGGACGGCATCGGTCAGTTGGTGATGTCCCACGACGCGAGCGCTAATCTCGTCGCGAATACCTGCCAGGCCGCCCTCCAGCGGCCAGAACCGGTGCGCGCCGTGGGCCGTCATTTGGGCCAGCGCCTCCATCACGTCTCCGAAGAGAATCGGGATCTTCACCACCGCCGGCTGCATCGCCAGCCGCACAAACCCCAACTGCGTCAGCGGACAAGTTGCCCACCCCGCCTCATGATTCTCCGCAAACCACCGGTGCGCCGCCAGATGGTGGACATGGGTCGGCCACGCCAAAGCGAGCAGGACATTGACATCCAGCAGGGAAACCGGCACGGTTACCGTCCCGGCTCCAGGAATTCCCGCGCCGCCTCGAGGTCCTCCCTACTGGCCGCCGCGGCAACCTCATCCGGACCGAAACCCCGCGTTCCCACCGGTACCTGAAATACCGGAAAGCCGTTGCGGGTGCTCAACGGCGTTCGCGCCGCGACACCCCGCCGCGCCAGTTCCGACAAAGCCGCTCCCACTGAAACGCCGCGGGCAACGGCCAAAACCCTGGCCGCATCCAGAACATCGCTTTCCACATCCAGCGTCGTACGCATCTAGATTCAATGATGATGAATGGCCGCTTTGATGTCAAGCGCTCCTGGCTGAAACTGTGATACTGTGAGTTTATGCGCAATATCACAGTCGCGGTCGACGATGTCACTTACAAACGCGCCCGCATCGCCGCCGCCGAGCGCGATACGTCCCTCTCCGCGCTGGTCAAGGCCTACCTGGTGCAACTCGCCTCGCAGGAAACAGAAACCGAACGTCTGAAGCGCCAGGAACGTGAGATCCGGAGCCGGATTGCAGCCTTCACAGCCTCCGACAGGCTCTCTCGCGAAGACCTGCATAGCCGGTCGCAATGATGCCCCACTTTCTCGACACGAACATCCTGCTCTACTCCATCAGCCGGAGTCCGGCGGAATCGTTCAAGCGAGATCGGGCCCTCGCGCTGTTAGACGATGATTCGGGCGCATTGTCAATTCAAGTCTTGCAGGAATTCTATGTTCAGGCGACCCGGGCCAGCCGTGCCGACGCGGTTCCCCACGAGGTCGCTGTCGGGCTGATCGAGGCGTGGTCGCGATTCCGCATTCAGGCGATGACCCTTCCAATCCTCAGAGCGGCATTGCGAATTCGCAAAACCCATGGGTTTTCATTTTGGGACAGCGCCATCGTCGCCGCCGCTCTGGCCCTCGGCTGCGACCGGGTCTACACCGAAGACTTGGCCCATCGGCAAGTAGTGGATGGCCTTGCCATCATCGACCCGTTCAGATGACCAACGGGACGCCGTCCAAGCCAAGATGGCGGTTGGTTGACCAACAGCAGCCGATCCGGAGTTCCCGCATAATTGCAAGTCCGTGCGCATCGGCCAAGGTAAGGTTCTGGTCGGCGAACTTCTTGACGATGCGGCCCGTCTTGGCCAACTCGGAAGCGTCGAAGCCTCGGATCGTCAAGCCCGGCAAGGCATCCATGAAGGTCAGGAATTGAATTGCCCTGTTCCGATCGTAACGGCGGAGGAACCACCCATGCCCTTCCGCGACCACAAGCGAGGAAGTAGACAGCGGCGGTGGCGCCGAAAACAGACGACGGAAGAGCGCGTGGAAGCTATCGGACCGATCCAGGAAGGCGATGAAGGCTGAGGTATCGACGTAGCACTCAATCTTTTTGGCCATAGACCATTTCATCGATAGACTGGCTGGACCGGGGGTTGCCGGTCTCCACGAAGCCCGCGAACTTCATCCAAGGGCCCTCTCCTCGCGGAGGCAGTGCCTCCCGGACGGCGCGCCGGACGAATTCCGCTACCGAAATACCCAATGATCGTGCCTCGGTTTTCGCCACCGCATACTCATGCTCATCGAGGCTGACCTGCGTTCGAATCATGTTATCACCATCTGTGATGGATGATAACACATGCGGCCGAACAGGCGGGATATGGCGCTACACTCATCGTATGGCCTACCGAGATCTGCGCGACTTCATCCGCGCGCTGGAAGAGAATCGCGAGCTGAAGCGCATCCCGTTTGAGGTCGATCCCATTCTGGAGATCGCCGAATTCGCCGACCGCGCCGTCAAGCAGGGCGGTCCCGCGCTGCTGTTCGAAAAGCCCACAGGCTACGCCGTCCCCGTCCTCGTCAATTCGTTCGCCTCCATGCGCAAAATGGAGATCGCGCTGGAAGTGGCTTCGGTGGAAGAGGTCGCCGCGCGCATCGTCGAGTTTCTCGAAATGCGCATGCCGGAAGGCCTCATCGGCAAGCTCAAAATGCTGCCCAAGCTGGCCGACATGGGCGCTTTCTTCCCGAAGACGGTGTCCAAGGGCGCCTGTCAGGAAGTGGTCCGCACCGATGGCTTCTCGCTCCTCGATTTCCCCGTGCTCCAATGCTGGCCCGAAGACGGCGGCCGGTTTATCACGCTGCCCATGGTTTTTTCGCGCAATCCCGACACCGGCAAGCGCAACTGCGGCATGTACCGCATGCAGGTGTTCGACGAGCGCACGGCCGGCATGCACTGGCAGACCCACAAGCAGGGCGCCGAGCACTATCGCCGCGCGCAGCACCACGGTAGCCGGCGCATGGATGTCGCCGTGGCCATCGGCTCCGACCCGGCCACCATGTACTCGGCCATTCTGCCGCTGCCGCCGGATCTCGACGAAATGCTGATCGCCGGTTTTCTGCGGCAGAGTCCGGTGGAAATGGTGAAGTGCCAGACGTCGGACCTGGAAGTGCCGGCCAACGCGGAAATCGTGCTCGAGGGCTACGTCGAGTTGGGCGAGTTGCGCACCGAGGGACCGTTCGGCGATCACACCGGCTACTATTCGCTGGCCGATGAGTACCCGGTCTTCCACGTGACCTGCGTTACGCAACGCAAGGAGCCGATCTACGCCACCACCATTGTGGGTCCGCCGCCCATGGAGGACTACTACATGGGCAAGGCCGTCGAGCGCATTTTCCTGCCGCTGATGCGCCTGCAACTGCCCGAGGTGCGCGACATCGCCATGCCGCCCGAAGGCGTGTTCCACAACCTGATTCTGGTTGCGATCCGCAAATCCTACCCCGGCCACGCGCGCAAAGTGATGCACGCCATCTGGGGCCTGGGCCAGGCCATGTTTTCGAAATGCATTGTGGTGGTGGACGAAGACGTGGACGTGCAGAACTACCGCGAGGTGGCGTGGAAAACGCTGAACCACATCGACCCTGAGCGCGACATCCAATTCGTGATGGGCCCGGTGGATTCGCTCGACCACTCCAGCCGCCTGCCGAATTACGGCTCGAAGATGGGCGTCGACGCCACCCGCAAGTGGCCCGGCGAGGGTTTCACGCGCCCCTGGCCGGGCGAGATCCGTATGTCGGAGGAAGTGAAGCGCCGGGTGGACGAGTTATGGAAGGCGGCGGGGTTGTAGCTATTCGAGGGGATCCGACAGGCGCAATCCGGGGAAGCGGGCGAAATCGCGGTCATGGGTGCACATCACAGCGCCATGTTCAATGGCGAGCGCGGCCAAATGCGCATCCATCACGAGGGGACCACGGCACTGTGCCTTCGGCAAGAGGCCGCGTAAGATGGGCCAGTGGCGCTCACCCGGTGTGGGGACGGTGACATTCGGGAGCGATAGCCACTCGTCGACAATGGCCACAGCTTCCTGAACGGAGACAGGATGCTTCCACGCCATCGGATTTGTGGCGATCCGCAGGAAGGCCAGAATCGAGTTCCACGGGAGCAAGACCGGTTCGGCTCCGGAGAATGCATCTTCCAACCAGCGCCGCGCCACCTGGTGCTGTGAGGCGGACGAGTCGCAAGCGTAGAGCAGCAGGTTGGCATCCACCAGGATCATCGATGGAGCGGCCCTTCCAGTTGTTCCAGCAGCTTCGGGATGCTCTCCAGCGACAGTCCTTGGCGCAAGCCCATGGGACGCGCCCGCACGACAAACCTGCGGGCCGGTTTCGCCGCCTGGCGGGCATTCAGACCCAACCTCAAGTAGTGGTTTGCCACTTCCTTGAAGGTCTTTCCGTTGCGGCGCATCTCCTGCTCCAGCTTGGCGCGGACATCGTCATCGAGCGTGAGGGTAGTTCGCACATCTTGATGCTAGCATGGCGGCATCACGATGCTCAACCGGCAGGTCAAGTGGTGCCGCCAATCGGCGATGACCCCGAGGGCGACATCCAGTTCGTGATGGGCCCGGTGGATTCGCTCGGCCACTCCAGCCGCCTGCCGAACCGCGGTTCGAAGATGGGCGTCGATGCCACGCGCAAGGGGCCGGGCGAGATCCGGATGCCGGAGGAAGTGAAGCGGCGGGGGTTGTAGGCTCGCGGGTCGTTCTATGCTCATCCGCGACATCGTTTCGGTCCTCGGGCTGCTCGGATGCCTTGGAGAAAAGTTCGCACGCACCTCAACTACGCCCAACATATTTGAACGGCTAAGGAACCTTACGGAGTTCCTGCAGGATCTGCCCTTCCTCCGCGCTGGAGACCTTAAGAAAGCACAGAATATCGCCACTGTGTGAATCGACGAATGACATCCGCAGATGGACATCCTTGCCGGTGATGAAGAATGGCCCGTTGTGGGCCCCAACCCCGCTCAATACAGGGATCACAAACTGCGCGATCTGGCCAATAGTCCCGGCTTTCGTAAGGCGGTGTCCGACGCCATGGACGAACACCAAGGTATCCGCCGGGACCAGCGCGCTCAAAGGCGCAACACCTGCACCAAGCGAACACCGGCCCTGGCGCACGTCTTTCGACTTGATCAGGGGAACTTCGCCGGCCAGCGCTTGATGCCGGGCCCGTAAGGTTCCTACCAGCCACCGCAGTTCATCCTTATCCTGGAGAGCCGGGGCGGCAAGGGAGTTGACATCGACTGCCCAGCCTCTCTTCTTCATAGCGCTCGACACGACGCCAGCCAAAGCCGCGGCAAGCTGCTCCGCTTCCTTTTCTTTGAAATCGCTCCTCCTGAATCCCTGGGCGATCATGTCGGCTGTCGGAGGCGCCAAGGCGATGGATGGAAAGCTCCTCTCTCCGGAGCTGATTATGGGGTGCAAGTAGACTTGGGCATCCAAAGCTTGAGTGGCGATCAGCAAAGAGACTGCGACGCTGCGGATCTGCGGCATAAGGCACCCTCCGTTCGCATCAGGGAATTTTCTGAAGCTGTTTCAGTATGCGCTCGATTCTGTTCTCCCTGGATAGCCTCTTGGGCAAGCCGGTAGGACCAATTCGGACATAACAAAGAACCTCACCGCTTCGGGGGTCGGCAAACGAAATGCGCATAGACATCTGCCTCTCAGCCCAGCGCGAGTAGGAATAACTTTGCACGAAGACCAACGCGTCAGTGCCGGCGTCCGTTCCCAGGCCGGCAGCCTCCTCGCCCAGAGAGTAGCGCCCCTTTGCGATATCCTGCGGGCGATTGGCGATTTGGTCGAAGAGGTTCACTTGGCGGGCCCGCAGGTAGTCCACCAGGGCGCTCCGTTTCGAATCGCTTGTAAGAGCCTGGCGGGACGCGGCGCTGCCGTCGACCTGCCAGCCTCTCTTTCGGAGGGCATCGGAAACCAAGCCGACGGTACTGGACTTGATCTCCTCCGAGTCCTCTTCCTTGCCGGCGTCTGCCGAATCGTCCTTGACGACCCTGGGGGGGAGGAAGAGAACTGAGCGGATCGTCTTCTCCTTGGACTTGAGCTTCTGGCTAAAGCAAACCTGGGTGAGATTGTCGAGAGAGCCGCCCCCGCGCACTCCAACGGCGACTTTCGCGTAAGCTCCCAAAGCTCCGGATTTGCACTGGCCGCGCAGGGTCGGCATAACGGCCATCAAGATAATTGGCGCCGAAATCGCATATCTCCGCATCGAGCGTCCTCCTTTAGGCTCGAGTTTGAGGTTCCGGGCGTTTCTCACCCGCGCCGGCGAACGACTCCTGACGGTACGTCGCCGCGACGCGCTTCGAGTTCGTGCAATATGCCCACCACAGCCCTGTCGACACGCCTCTCTTAAGGGTTGCCGACTTGACGAGGTCTTCCGTTGTCCAGGACGCGTACAGAGTGGCTAGCGGGGCAAGCCATTCGTCGTTTGCCATATCGCAGTCCTCGCCTCCTATTCAGGTCTCCTGATACGTGAAATTCTACACTACAAAATGCGCCCACAGGGCGGCAGGTCAAGTGGTGTCGCCAATCGGCCGTGACCCCGAGCGCGACATCCAATTCGTGATGGGCCCGGTGGATTCCCTCGATCATTCCAGCCGTCTGCCGAACTACGGTTCGAAGATGGGCGTCGACGCCACGCGCAAGTGGCCCGGCGAGGGCTTCACGCGCCCGTGGCCAGGTGAGATCCGCATGTCGGCGGAAGTGAAGCGCCATGTGGACGAGTTATGGAAGGCGGCGGGGTTGTAGTGATAAACTGAATTGATCCCTCACGGTGGGTGTAGCTCAGCTGGTAGAGCGCTGGATTGTGGTTCCAGTGGTCGTGGGTTCGAACCCCACCACCCACCCCAAGCCTCCCGGCGGGCTAGAGGCCCGGAACTCATCCCCCCGGCTCGATAGCCTCGCGGCTCCGCCCATCCACTCGCAGTCGGTTACACTCCTTGGAGGAGCACCAAACTTGAGAATCCAGAAAGCGGTGATCACGGCAGCCGGCGAGAACCAGCGGGCGCTTCCGCTGCAAACTCTCATCGACCGGGACGGGCAGGAGAAATCGGTCCTTGGGATTCTGATCGAGCTGGCCCTGGCGGCCAAGGTCGAGGAGATCTGCGTGGTGGTCTGGCCGGGCGATGAGACGCGCTACGCGCAGGCGGCCGGCAAACGCGCCGGATGCGTGCGGTTCGTCCCGCAGGCCCAGCCGCTGGGATATGGGAACGCCATTTATTGCGCGCGCGAATTTACCGGCGACGACCCCTTCCTGCACCTGGTGGGAGATCATCTCTATGTCAGTGGCACGTCGAAGCCCTGCGCGCAACGGCTGGTGGAATTGGCGGAGACCGAGGAATGCGCGGTTTCCGGGGTCCAGCCGACGCGCGAAAGCCTGCTGCCGCGGTTCGGCGCCGTCGGCGGTAGGCGCGTGCCGGGGAGGCCGGGGCTGTATCGGGTGGATACGGTGATCGAAAAGCCGACGCCCACCGAAGCCGAACAGCGCCTGACGGCGCCGGGAATCCGGGCCGGTTTCTACCTCTGCTTTTTCGGCATCCACGTGCTGACACCGGCGGTGATGGAGCTTCTGGGGCGCGGCGCGGCCACGCTTTCCGCGGCGCTGGCCGAGCTGGCCCGGCACGAGCAGTACCTGGCGGTGGAAGAACCCGGCCGGCGCTACGATATCGGCGCGCGCTACGGATTGCTCACCGCGCAGGTGGCCCTCGCGCTCAACGGCCAGGACCGCGGCCAGGTGCTCTCCAACCTGCTCGAGCTGCTGGCGGACCGGGAGATGGCGCGTGAGTAAGCTGACCGGCGTCGTCACGGCGAGCGACTCGGAAACGCGCAATCAATCGCTCGATGCGCTGTGCCACGGCGCAACCCTGGACGAATTGCTCGAGGAATGCCAGGCGCTGGACGGCTTTCGCCGCTCCAGCGACAACCTCTACGAGCGCGTGCGCGCCCTGTTCTTCCTGTACGCCATCCACCGCTTTCACATCCCCTTGCGGCCTCGGGCGGACATAAGCGCGCCCATTCCCTTCGCCGGTTACACCAACCTGTTGAAGCGGCGCTTCGAAGAGGCCATCGACATGTTCCTGGCCGCTCAGACCGCCAACGGCCCCAGCGCCGCCATCTCCAGCGCGCTGGCGGCCGGCTACCGGGCGCTGGGCTTCCAGACCCTCGCCGACCAGGTGCGCCGCAGCGTGCGCTCGGTGCGCGGCAACCAGTGGATGTTCCGCACCGGCCATCCGGCGGACTACCCGCTGCGCGTTCGCCCCGAGCTTCTGGCCTGCGACGCCGCGCAGCCGCTGTTTCCGATTCTGCGCGAGGCCACGCCCGTGCGCATGGACCTCACCCACAGCGGGTGGAGCGACATCTTCTTTCTGGGGATGGATTTCCCGGAAGGCGCGCGGGTGCTCAACATTTCCATTGACCTGAGCGTGCGCGGCTCGGGCGAGCCCAAACCTCCGGTCGAAGCCTGCTTCCGCGTGATCGATCAGCCGGTGCTGCGCCTGGTGAGTGTGGACCTCAAGGCCAGCGCCGAAATCACCACCATCGCCGAGGTCTTCGATTTCGCGCGCGACTACCTGGGCCTGTTGAAAGCCGCCGTGATCGCTTCCGGCATCGTCCCGCCGGGGATGGAGGGCGCTACACAGCCCCTGGCCGACGTGCTGGCGCGGCTGACGGGCAGGGCGGGCCACGGCATCGAACTCGTCAGCAAGGTGAACGACATCCCCAAGGGATCGCGCCTGGCCGTATCCACCAGCCTGTTGGCTTGTCTGATTGCCGTGTGCATGCGCGCCACCAGCCAGATTCACTCTCTCACCGGCGGCATGGAAGAGCACGACCGGCGCTTGGTTGCCGCGCGCGCGATTCTGGGTGAGTGGCTGGCGGGCTCGGGCGGCGGCTGGCAGGATTCGGGCGGCGTGTGGCCGGGAATCAAGCTCATCCACGGGGTGTGCGCGCAGGAGGGCGATCCCGAATTCGGCATCAGCCGCGGACGCCTTCTACCCGATCACAGGATCTTCAGCCTCGCCGAGGTGCCCCAACAAACGCGCGAGAAGCTCCAGCAGAGCCTGGTGCTGGTACACGGCGGGATGGCGCAGGACGTGGGTCCCATCCTGGAGATGGTGACGGAAAAATACCTGCTCCGCTCCCAGACCGAGTGGCGCGGCCGAAGGGAAGCCATCGGCATCCTCGACGAGGTGATGGGGCACTTGCAGAACGGCGACGTCCGGGCCATCGGCGCTTGCACCGAGCGGAATTTCGACGGCCCCATCCAGACCATTATTCCGTGGGCCGGCAACCTGTACACCGACACGCTGATCCGCCGCGTGCGCGCGGAAATGGGTCGGGATTTCTGGGGCTTCTGGATGCTCGGCGGGATGTCCGGCGGCGGCATGGGGTTCCTGTTCAGCCCGCGGCGCAAGGCGTTCGCGCAGGAGCGGCTCGCGGCCATCATGAGCGAGACCAAGCGCGAGGCGGAGCACGCCATCCCGTTCGCCATGGAGCCGGTGGTATACAATTTCGCCATCAACGAGCGCGGCACCGAGGCGGCGCTTTTTCGCGGCGATCGTGCGCTCATGCCGGCCGACTACTACACGCTGGCCGTGCCCCCGCTGCTGCGCACGGAATCGCGCCTGCTCTCGCCCGTACGCCGCGCGGAGCTGGACCGGTTCACCGCCGCGTGCCGCTCGGTGGCGGAATTCTCCGGCATGGTCGAGCACCTGTTCGACCACTTGCTGCCGCGCGGCCAGGAGAAGGAGACCGACCGGTCGCAGAGCCTCGAGGGCCTTCTGGAAGCTCACGGGTTCGACCGCGTGCAGCACGAGCAGATCCAAGCCGACCTGCGCGGCGGCCGCATCGGACTGGCGCAGAATCGCCTTCCGGTAAGCAGCCGGATTGAAGACGCCGGCCCGGACGACCTGCTGGATGCCACGCACGGGTTGGCTGCCCATTACCGTGAGACGGGCATGGACGCGCTGGCGGCGGGCGCGGTGGCCGTGGTCTCGCTGGCGGGCGGCGTAGGCAGCCGCTGGACCAAGGGGGCGGGGGTTGTGAAAGCGCTCAACCCGTTCTCGAAGCTGGGCGGCAGGCACCGCAGCTTCATCGAAGTGCACCTTGCCAAGAGCCTGCGGGCGGGCCGAGCCAGCGGTGTGATGCCGGCGCACGTCATCACCACCAGTTACCTGACACATGCGGCGATTGCGACGCATATGCGGGCGGTGGAGAATTACGGCTACCCAGGCCCGCTGCTGCTTTCGCC
>JBAWDI010000212.1:0-2177 GCA_049590695.1 Bryobacteraceae bacterium | reverse complement strand
CCATCGCGCCGGCCGCGACCGTCAGGAGCATCGCGGCCGCCGTCGCCGGCGACTCGCCATCGGCCTCGCCCAGCGCCTTTACAGCGTTGGTCTTGGGAAAGACGAACTGCTCGGAAACCGAATCGATGACCGGGCCAATCGCGATGGAAACGCGGTGGCGGGTGCGTCCCGGCTTCTGGCCCGGCAGGAGCCTCGTGCCTGGAAAGATCAGCGCCGAGGCCGCGCCGTCGAGCGATCCTGCGCCATCGAGGGTGCCGGTGGCCGAGGCAATGCAATCGGCCTGCCCGGCGAGGTCGCTGGTGCCAGTCAGGACCTCGGTTACATCTTCCCATTGTATGGCCGCGCCAGCTATCGTGCTGGTTCCCGCGGCCGTCCCGGCCGGGAGCACTACCCGAAGCGCTCCGCCTGTCAGCGCCGAAGCGCCATCCGCCTCTCCCGACACGCTTACGGGGGCGCCGGGGAAGACGAAGTTCTCGGACAGCGACTCGATGACCGCGCCAATGGCGGTGGAAACGCGGTGCCGAGTGCGTTTCGGCTTCTGGCCGGGCAGTGGCCTGATGGACATGGGGTACTACCCTTGCGCGATAGCGATGCCGCCCTTGATGTCGCCGGTCGAAGTCGCGCCCGCCAGGCAGAACACGAACAGGCAGGCACTGGTGTAGATCGTTGGCAGGCCCAGCGCGAAGGCGTCGAGATTGTCGCCACTTGCCGCCGTCAGGCACACGATTTCGCCCAGGCGCCGCAAGATCGTCAGCCCGAAGTTGCCGGCCGTGCCGGTGGTCCCGGAAAGCTGAACGCTCGTGATGGAACGAACGCCCGTCGATCCTGCCGCGAGGGGAACGGCCTGCATCTGGCCGGCAACCGGCGATGCCTGGAAGGCGAACGTGGTGGTCTGAGGGTTGCCGCTCTGATCGTTGTAGCTGACGGTCAGATTAACCGAAGAAGAGCCGGTGGCCGTGTACCATTCGATCCACAGTTCGTTGTTCGCGCCCGTGTTGTCGGGCCGAGTCAGCGCCGGTGGGCCGGTGACGCTTTGCACGCCGGTGTTCGTTCCCGAGAATCCAGAGTTGTGGTAGAGGCGGTCGGCCAACACGATGCAGAGCGGTTGGGTGGTGCCCATCGCCTGCAGGCGTGCGAGATAGCTGGTGATGCCGGCGCCCCCGTCGGTAAAGGCAATCGCGCCGGTCGTGGAAGACGTTGGGACCACACCGGCCGTCGATCCGGCGGCGGCTCCGGCTGCCGGCTCGCCTGCCGCCGTCCACATCGACTGCCACGCGCCGATGGCTTTGGTCGACACGCTCTGCTTATAGAACCGCTTCTGCTGCGCAACCGCGATTGCCGCAACCAGAAGGTCCATCGTTGTGATTGCCATAAGTCGTCCTGAGTTTCTACTGCTGGTAGATTTCGATGCGCCCAGCAATTCCCCAAGGAGTCTGGGGCGATGTAACGCACGCTTCCGTCATCCAGAACAGGCACGAGCCATTGTCGATCTGGGGCAGGCCCAGGTCGAGCGCATCGAGCCATTCGTTCTCGCCAAGGTTGTAGGTGTACTGGGCGATCTCGCGCAAGATCAGAACCATGCCCTGCCGGGTGTTGGGATAAGTCGGTAAGCTGGCGCCAGATATCGAGACAATGGATTGCACGCCCGTATCCCCGCTCGCGCGGGGGAACTGCGCCGTGCGCCCGTCGGCTGAATCACCGCTCATGTTTCCGAAATTGTACGACGGCGTGGTGGAGTTGCTTCCATTCTGGTTTACGTAAGTAATGGTCGCCGAACCGCTCGGAAACGCCCCGTTGTCCGCCTCGAACCAAACTTCGTTCCCGACCCCATTGGCCGCCCCGCGCGTGACGGTCGGCCCGTTCAGCGTGATGGTCTGGTTCGCGGTGGTGAAAGTCACGCCGGCATGGTAGAGCCGGTCATACAAGCGAAGTACGAGGCGGATGGGGATCGGAGTGGGGTTGCCGCTAAAACTGTAACACTGCCGTGCCCAGATCTTGCCAAGATAAAGCTGCTTGCCCGGTGCGGCGTCAACGAGGGGGAACGCGCCCGTTGTCAGCCTCGTTGGGATTTCGCTCGGCGGGTTGGTGTTGCCCGCAGGCGGCAACCCGCCGTAGCCCCACAGCGAGAATGTGCTGCCCTTGTACCACGCGCCGAGCGAATTGCCGGAGAACCCATA
>JBAWDI010000211.1:0-6329 GCA_049590695.1 Bryobacteraceae bacterium | reverse complement strand
GCCAAAAATGGGAGCAGCGGCGCCGAAATATCTGAGTGCAAAAACTCTAAAACTCTGGCGAGAGATTCACGCACAATATGAACTCGAACCCGAAGCGACCGAATTGCTGCGCGTGTCTCTCGAAAATTTGGACCTGGCAGACGAAGCGCGTCGATTGCTGAGGAAGGAAGGTCTGGTGATCGACGGCCGGAAACATCCGGCGCTTGACGCGGCAAAACTGCATGACGGAATGTTCATGCGGGCCATCCGCCAGTTGGGTCTCGACATCGTAGCGCCTGGTGCCATCGGCCGGCCGCCGGCAACCGAGCTTCGGAAAGCCGGGAGGTAACGCCATGCCGAGAGTACGGCGGCGCGGGAACGCGCTTCGCTTCAGTGGGGCCATGCTGGAGGCCCTGGTACTCGGAGACGGGGACTTCACTGACGGCGGCCCTGGGTTCGCCAGCGCCACAGAGGAGCGGGCGGCGTGGATCGCCCATCGTAACGCGCTCATGGCGGAGTACAGCGGACCTGGGCGGCGGCCATTCGCGTTCTACAGGCATGACCTGGGAGCGGAACCGCGGCACTGGTTCGATGAGATTCGCGTGCTGCTCGAACACGGCTTGCTCGATGCGACCGAGGCGCTGCTCTGCGAGAAGCTCCACCACGTTCTGAGTGACAACGCGGCCGTTTATTCGAGCTTCGAGAGCGCGGCGCTCATCCGCGCAATGGGCCTGAGTCCGTCCGTGTTGTTGCACTGCCAAAAGGAATTTGAACTCGCCTCCACCTGGCACACCTGGCGCGGGCGGCCGGAGCTCGGGGCGAGATACGGACTGCGGGTGGAAGCCGTCCGCGATGTTCTGCGAGATGCGCCTTGACAATTCCTGTTCTGAGCGCTTAGCATTGGTCTATGATGGCAAAGCGAAAGAATCCCGCGGCCGTGGCGCTCGGCAAGCGTGGCGCCAAAGCCCGACTCAAGAAACTGAGCCCCGAAAAGAGAACTGAGGTTGCGAAGAAGGCGGCGGCGGCGCGGTGGGGGAAGCCGACGCCGGCAGCCGCCAAGGTGCGGGCGAAGAAAGCGGCGAAACGGAAAGGGTAGCGACGTGCTGAACCTGTATCGAAGGCATACCGACCAATGCCCGCATCGGGCCAAGGGCCAGAACTATACCAAGTGCTCCTGCCCAATCTGGTGGGATGGCGAGATTAAGGGCAAGCGCGTCCGGGAATCCTCGAAGACGCGCGATTGGGCTCGGGCGGTGAAACGCGCCGAAAAGCGGGAGGGCGGGCCGGAGGGCGCGCCGATCGAGGTGTCCGTTGCGGAAGCCATCGCGTCATACCTCGGGGATTGCAGGGCGCGCAACCTTGCCGGCGCCACCATCGAAAGCTACTCGAAGACGCTGGAACACCTGGCCGGTTTCTGCGCATCCAAGGGCATCCGGGCCATGGATGGAATGGACCTCGGGGAGCTGACAGACTTTCGTGCCGGCCGCAAGGTGAAGCCATCGACCAGCAGCAAGGAACTGGAGACGTTGCGCGCGTTCTGCGCCTTCTCGAAAAAGCGCGGATGGATGGCCGATAACTTTGCACAGGAACTTGAACCGCCGCGGGAGGACGGACCTCCTACCCTACCCTTTGGCCGTGACGAAGTAGACAAGATCCTCGAGGCGTGCGGAAAGCTCGAAGACGGCAACCCGCAGACGGTGGAGCGCACCAGGGCGCGGGCGCGGGCCATGTGCCTGGTGATGCTCTACTCGGGGATGCGGATTTCCGACACCATCCTGCTGAGACGTGCGGCCGTGGACCTCGAAAGCGGCAAGCTGCTACTGCGGGTGATGAAGACCGGCGCCCCGCTGTACGTTCGGCTCGGGAAACCTGCTACAGAATCGCTGGCGGCGCTGCCGGGCGATGGGGAATACTTCTTCTGGAACGGTGCCTCAAAGCTCTACACGGCCATCGGCAACGCGCGCAAGACTATCTCTCGCGTGCTGGTGGTGGCGAAGGTTAAAGGACACCCGCACAGGTTCCGCGACACGTTTTCCGTCTCGCTCTTGGAGAAGGGCGAGAACCTGCACACGGTTCAATTGCTGCTCGGTCACACCAGCATCAAGACCACGGAGAAGCACTACGCGCCATTCGTTGAAAGCTTCCAGCGGGTGCTTGACGCGGCCACTTCCAAGCTGGATTTTGGTACAAAAACTGGTACACGGGACAAACACGCCGCTAAGTTACTGAAAATAGGATAGTTAGGTGGCGGAAGCCAGTGGGGGTCGAACCCACCTGCGACACAAAGTACCGCACAACGGGTTTGAAGCCCGCGCCCAGCACCGGCCAAGAATGGCTTCCAGGCCGATTTTACCAGAGAAGCTCAAGCGGGGACCGCCTCACGCGGCGCCTCACACGGCGCGGAAGCCTCCAGCTTGGCGAGCCTCTCGTCGATCTTGGCTAGGGAGGCCTCCAGTTGTCCTTGAGGAGCCTGGCTGCAAAAAACGGGGTTGTTGACCCACCAGTCCATGCCCATCTCCTTGGCCTTGTCCACCGAACAGATCACCAGGCGGATCTGAATGGAGAGCAACTCAATGTCCACCAGCTTGATCTTGATGTCGCCGGCGATGACGATACCTTTGTCCAGCACCCGCTCCAAAACATCCGACAGAGTCGAGCTCTGCATGGCGTGTACAACTGCCTGTTGGGGCATATATAATCTCCTCTGCTAGAACAGCTTTCCCAAGGGCCCCAGATCGAGGTTCAGGTCGTCCTCTTCGAGGCCAAATTCCTTTCGCAACCGATCAATCTCATTCGCCTGGCCCATCAGGGTGAGGCCCAGCCGCTCGATCTGTTCCCCGGTGAGCGAGCCAGCCTCGATGCGCCGGAGCGCCTGCCGCTCCAGCAACTCGTGCAAGAGCTTGACGACGGTGAGGACGAGTTGTCCGAGTCCGTTTTTCAGACGTTCCGGGTCCAGATCCAGGCGGGCCCGGCCCGCAGCTCCGTTCTGCGGCGCCCGCGGCTGGATCTTGTCGTCCTGCTGCATCACGAGGGCAAAGTCCCCGATTGATTCAGACTCGACACGCGTGGTTGCGGCCCGACCCATTGGTCTTCCCCTTTCCGATTTCAAGTGCCAAACCGGCTCCCCGTCCCCCGTTCCCCAGGCTGTTGCGGGCGGTCTCGATGGAGGTCAACACCAGATTCAGACCCAGGTAGATCAGGTCCACGTCGGCGACCGAGATGGTCACCTCGCCCGCCACCACGACGCCCTTGTTGAGCACGCGGTCGAGGACCTCGCAAATCGAAACTCGTTCGTTCTCCTCCAGTGCGCATAGTTCCGGCAGGAACCGGTCTCGTTCGGATGTGGCTGGGCGATCGATCACAGGCTTACCAACTCCGGTGCGACCAGTTCCGGTGCGACCAGTTCCGGTGCGACCAGTTCCGGTGCGGCCAGCTCCGGTTTGGCCAGCTTTGGTCTGGCGGGCCGGTACATGCGCCACCCGAGTCTTTTTAACTGCTCCAACCCGGCGATTTCCGGCTGTCTGTATACCAGGGTCTGCTGTTTCTCCGGGAACGCCTGCCGGAAATCGTGCACCACCAACCGTTCCCGCCGCCGGAGGCTCGAACACAAGCGGCAATCGCAGGGCGGCGTCATCAGGTTCAGAAACACCAGCGGGACGGCAATACCCATACGGTGGCAGGCTGCCACCAGATCCTTGGTTTCCTCCAGCGCCATCTGGGTGGGAATGCTGACGGCATGGAGCACGGAGGTGGCCGGATTCCGCAGCAGTTCCCGGAGTTTCTTCAAGCTCCGGGAGATTTCCACCAGGCGCTCCGTGAATCCGGGCAATCGCAGGACGCGCTGGTACTTGAGAAAGAGGTTGAAGAACGCCTTGAGCCACTCGTTGACGAGATCGGGAAGTTCCAGCAGGCGAATCAAGTGGCCGGTGGAAGCGCAATCCAGGACGAACAGATCGTAGCTATCGTGGGCGACGAACTCGAGGATGCGCGTGAGCGCCATGACTTCATCGAGACCCGGGGGAGCGATGTCCATCATGCGCTCGAGAACCACGCTGTCGAAAACCACGTCGAAGCCGCTGGAAGGGGCCTCAAGAAACCGCTCCAGGTCCCGGGCGTAACACGTTTTCAGCTTTTCAAACTCCGCTTTGGCGTCGATTTCCACGGCGCTTAGGCCGGGAAGCAGGGCCACTGGCCGGGGACCGATTTCGGCTTGCAGGCAGGCGGAGAGCGAGTGGGCCGGACCGGCGGAGAAAAGCAGCACCCGCTTGCCGGGGAAGTCGCTGATCAGGCGTATGGCGGTGGCGCAGGCGAGCGTAGTCTTACCCACGCCGCCCTTGCCTGCCAAGAGGACAAACCGCACATCGAGGGACGGGGACGCAGCCGGATGCAGCACGGCCGGCAAGCTGGGCAAACCGGGCTTGGCCGCGCTGACCGGCCGTCGGGCGAGCGGCCGCGCGTGGTTCCAGAATCCGGAGAGCGACTCGGGCCCGCGGACCTCTTCCGCGAACAACTCAATTCCCCAGGCCGGACAGGGCGACTCGATCCCGGCCAGGAGTTGTTGGATCAGGGCCTGCTCGACCGCGGCGGTGGCCGAGCAGGCCAGGCAATCGCTCTCGAAATGGAGCCGGTTCACGACCAGCTCCGATACGGGTATCTTGCGGCCGAGCAGCTCCTGGAACAGGGACAGGGTCTCGCGAATGGCGAGCGGCTCGGCGATGGTGACGGGAACGCATTGGAAACGGGCGGGATCGCGCAGCAGGCTCTCGGTTCGCAGCAGCGAGGATTTCCATTGGGCGACCACCAGGTCGAGGCGGTCCGGGCCGGCATTCCGGCTGAACACCCGCCGCATGTACCGGCGCTTGGCCAGCAGCGCCTCCAACATGCCGAGCCATCGCCGGGTCATTTCGGGCATGGCCAACTGGCGCAGGGTGTGGCCGCTGGGCGCCGTATCCACCACGATGCAGTCGTAGCGGCGGGCCTCCACCCAGGAAGCGATCTCGAAGAAGGCCATCAACTCGTCGAGACCGGGCAGGGCGAGGTTCAGGAATCGATTGATGTCCTCATCGTCCAGCAAAGTGCCGGCGGCGGCGATCTCCCGCAGCGTGGGGCCGTTTTGCTCACGGAATCGAGCGATGGATGGATGAGGGTCAAACTCCAGCACTTCGAGGTTGCCGGGGGGCACATGACCTGCCAGGCTGTCCCGTACGGAGTGGGCCGGGTCGGTGGAAACCAACAGCAAGGAACGGCTGGGGGCGAGCGCGGACATGCGCAGGGCGGCGGCCGTGGCGCAGGTGGTCTTGCCCACCCCGCCTTTGCCGCCGAACAGCAGGAGCTGCAGGCCTGGCCGATCGAAGAACGCGGGGCTCGGCCGGCTCATCGCGATCTCCCGCACCGCTTAGAAATTGCCAACCTCCTGCTCGGTCGTCACGGTGCCGGGATCCTCGAATTCTCCCTCGTCTTCCAGACGACTGTCGATGGCGTCCAGCCGGTCCAGCAAGAGCTTCTCTTGGGCGTCGAACTGCTGCTCGGTAATCCGGCCGGTTTCGAGTTCCATGTAGAGGAGTCTCAACTGCTCGTTGATCAACTGACCTTCGCCGTCCAGCTCCTCATGGGCAATCTTGCCGATTTCCCGGAAAACCCAAAGAATGCTGCTGAAAGGAGAACAGAGGATGTCGTCCACCAGCAGCATTATTGCTCCAACTCGAGATCGACGAAGTTGTGCGGCGCCCAGGGTCCGCTATAGTCGAAGGCGAAATTGTTGTCGAATCGCTTGGCGGCCGCGAACACGGCGGCGGAAAACTCTTCCTGTCGGTCGCTCCGCACCAGGCATGCCAGGTTCATGACCTCGTGCTCATTGCGGCACGGGTTGGCCTTGAATTCCACGCACACAGGGTCCAGCACGTGTTCGACCTTGCGGGTGTGATCCTCGCGGTCGTCGTGGAGCAGGCGGTCGAACATGCGGCCCAGTTCGATCTTCTCTTCCTGGGTGAACTCATGGCGGGCACCCACCAGGCGGTCCCGCGCCAGGCGCAGTTCCGCGTGCGTGTTGACGAAATACTCGAAGATATTGGGGACATCCCAGGCTACGCGCAACCCCATTTCCACTTTGCCGGCCACGCGTTTGAGCTGCTCCTCGAAGGCGCGCTGATTGCGGACCAGGATTCCGCGGATGGCATCCGGGCTGGCCGCGATCGTGCCGAAGGCCATGGGCAGCGGGGTGGTGGCGGCCATCAGACACTTGAGCACGGCTTGGTGGGCCGCCAGGTTGGCGCGTTGCGGCCGGACCTTGGCGCCGGCCAAACCGCTCACCACGGCGGCCACGCGGCCCTCGGAAATGGTGTACACGTCGC
>JBAWDI010000210.1:0-1625 GCA_049590695.1 Bryobacteraceae bacterium | reverse complement strand
TCGGTTGCGGCAGCTCGCGCGAGCATGCACCGTGGGCGCTGACACAGTTCGGCTTCCGCGCCGTCGTCAGCACATCCTTTGCCGACATCTTTAAGCAGAACTCGTTGAAGAATGCGCTCCTGCCCATTGTGGTTCCGCCTGGCGTCCATGCGGAGTTGTTTGCGGCGGCAGACGACCCGGAAGCCACCGTTAAGGTCGATCTCGCCAGCCAGACCCTGACCACGCCCGGCGGGCGGAAAGTGGAATTCCCCATCGATTCTTTTTCCAAGCGCTGCCTGCTGGAAGGCGTCGACGAACTCGGCTACATTCTCCAGCACGAGGCGCAAATCGCCGCCTACGAGGCCCGCCGCGTGGCGTCCATCGACACGCTGGGCTAGCCCGTAGGGCAGACCATCGCTCTTTGTGGTCCGCAAGCTACACGAACAGATCGACGGGCACGCGGAGGAGTTCCGCGAGTTGCTTGGCCTGAGTCTTACTGATGCTGCGCTTGCCGTTCAGGATCTCGGATACGCGGCTCTTGGGCAGCACGGTCCAGAGGTCGCTCGGCTTCATGTTCTTCTCCTGGAGCAGATAAGCGAGCATCTGATGCGGTTTGGACTTCGGAAGTGGGTGCGCCCGATTTTCGTATTCCTCGATCAGGATGCTGAGCAGTTCCAGGAGCCGGCCCTCCTCCTCGGAAATCTCGTCTTCCGGTTTTTCCATGAGGTCGGCGGCGGCGCCAAGCAGACGGTGGTGCTCCTCCTCCGTGCGAATGGCGACGGGCAGAGCCCCCTCGAGAAGCTTCCGATATTGACGTTCATCGAGTAGCGTAGCGTTCATAGTTTCCATTTCCCCTCATCGTATTCGGCATGCATGAGGATGTGGCGGATGTAAACGATCCGCCACCGGTACTTGATCGCCGAGACGAGCCGGTACTTGTTTCCGCTGATGTTGAAAACCGTGAAAATATCCACTGCATCGGCGTGCGGAAAGTCGGCGCGGACATCGACCAAATGTCTCCAGGCGGCTCGCTTGGTTACGCCGTACCAGTGCAACAGCGATTCCACCGCGTCTTTGTGCGTTTTGCTGAATTCGTCGATTGCCGCTTTGCTGATGATCCTCACGTCTTATTAGGTTACCAAAACGGTAACCACTGCGCAAGAGACAACCCTGAACTGGCCATCACGTCCGCCGGGAAACAGGGCCGGCTCGATGGCGAGAAGGCGGCCGGAGAAGATTCAGGGATGGAGAAGGGCGGCGACGATCTGCTCCAACGGCTAAACCGGTATCGCGGGCTCATACTGCCCCACCAGTCCTGGCCGGAGATCCGCCAACGGGAGCGCCTGGAAAAGAGCTACAGCCAAGTCATCGAGGAGGAAGCCCGCAAACAGCGCAGGAAGACGATCCAACAGGCGTCGGACGAGTTCCTTGTCGAATACAAGGTGAAGCACGAATCGCCCACGTTCGCGATCTACGCCCTCGGACACGTAACGGGCCACCTCGGCAAGAAGCTCGTCGTGGAGATCACGCCGGCAGTCGTGAAAGGTTATCAGACGAGCCGGCTGGCGGAAAAGGCCGGCCCGAAGACCATCAGCAACGAGGTGCTCTTGCTGCTGCGGCTCTGCGGCGGCCAGGGAGATCTGATC
>JBAWDI010000209.1:0-2022 GCA_049590695.1 Bryobacteraceae bacterium | reverse complement strand
GGCTTCCATGAGAAGGCCGGTCTGTGTCAAGAGTTTTTTTGTTCTGCGCGTAATCCCTCAGTCTCGGGGACGGGGTTGAATCCGGGCACACGGGTGCGTCCGCCCGGGTGTGCGCGACGGTTGGTCGTGGATCTTGGGTGGGGCCATCCGCTTCAACTGGTGTCAAGCAGTAGGGCAACAGGGTTTTTGGTGGAGTCGGCCGCAAGGTGGTCGAGCACTGACTTGAAGTGCGCCTCCGGATCGGCGACCCGCTTGGCCAGCGTGTGGACCACACTCATCGGGATATCGACAATCTGTTGCTGAAGCGGGTGCGCTTGCGCATGATATTCGGCGTCCGGCAGCGGCCGCCCGCGCAAGTGCATGGCCTCGGCCAGCAGCGGAATCAACGTGGAGGTGAAAGCCGTCACTTCGGTCTCGCCGGGGAACTCCTTGCCCAAGTCCTCCACGTCTCGCATCAGATGCGCGTAACAGGATTGCAGAGCGCAGGGCGCCCGGTTGTAGGCGTTGTAGCGGTCCACCACCAGCACGCCGCCCAAGGCCGACGTGCCCAACACCTCCTTGGGGACCTGCGCCGAACGCGTCGCGCGGAACAGAAACAGGCTCACCGTCGCGCTGGCGAATAGCCATGCATAGCCCGAGCGGCCATCCGTGCGCCAGCCGGTCTCATCGGCGTGCCGCACCGGGGCTTGGCGATACTCCTCGACCAGTTTCCCCATCACGCCCCGAAACAAGGCCGCCATGCGGTGCAAGATGTCGATGACCGCGCCCCAGCCGATGCCCAGTTGGTCGCACAACCGCCCCATCGGAATCCCTTGCCGGTAATGCAGGAAGACCACCTGGGTGACCAGTCGATTGCCGCACAGACTCTTGGGCAACACCTCCGGCGCACGCGCCTGCACCGTCTTGCCGCAACGCGGGCAGCGCGCCCGCTCCAACTGATAGAGAATGGGTTCGGCGCGCAACGGCTGGCTG
This sequence comes from Bryobacteraceae bacterium, assembly GCA_049590695.1. Classification (GTDB taxonomy): domain Bacteria; phylum Acidobacteriota; class Terriglobia; order Bryobacterales; family Bryobacteraceae; genus Fen-178. Next base: position 1,050 of record JBAWDI010000209.1, on the reverse strand, counting down.
TCGATGACCGAGCGGTCGCGGTACTCCTTGTGCTCCAACACTCCGCCGCAGTACGGACACGCCGGCTCCACGGCGATCGTTTCGATGCGCTCGGCGGCGGTGTCCTCCACCGCTTGACGCCCGTGGCCGGCATGGCCCGGCTGGGCGCCGCCGGGCTGGCTGCGCTGCTCCTCGGCCGTGTCGGCCTTCACCGGAATTTTCGCCGAGGGGGTCGAGGAACCGAACGGTCCGGCTTCGGCCTTGCGCTCCAGCCGGCGCACTTTCTCCCGCAGGCTTTGGACCTCCTGCTGCAGCCGGTCGATGGCGCGCTGTTTCTCCAAACAGCTTGGGCACAGGTTGAGATTCACCCCCGCCACCGGCCCGCCTCTTCCTCCGGTTCCTTCCAAACCGGCGCCGTGCCGCTCCGCAACCGCTCGGCCACGTGGCGGCACAGCGGGTATACGTACACATCTTTCACCGCCTCGCCATGGGCGGCATGCGCGCGGTCCATGCGCCCGCGCCCGGTGGTTTGTCCCAGGTTGATCCAGTTCGCCGCCCGGTAGCAGGTCCCGCGGAATCGTTCCCCATCCACCAGCGTTTCCAGAAGCAGCGGCCGATAGCCGTACAGCTTCTCCCAGTCCGCCGGCAACTGGCGCGCGCAGGCGGCCAGGATCTTGCTGGCCAGCCCTTTCACCCGCACCCAGGGCAGGATGAGAAAACGGCTGTTGTTGACGATCAGTTGCAGATGGCGCGTCCGTTCGTCGTCGTTCCAGCCGATCCACTGGTCGCGCGCCGCCATCTTCCAGGCCGGCGAGGACCACAGCAGGCACGCCAGCACGTTCTCCGGCGCGCGCTCGCTGCGCACCAGATACCGCAGGCTGGCGCCGAACGGCACCCGATAGCCCAGGTAGTGATGCCGGTCGAGAAGTTCTTTGAACAGCGCGTGATTTCCGCTGTGGTCCGCCTGCCCCCCGCGCACCACCTCCAGACGCCAGGGCGCAAACTCGCCGGCTGAGCCGCAGATCTGGGCTGGCGATTCGCCGCGCGCCGTGCGCGCCACCCGCCGCGGCC
>JBAWDI010000208.1:0-3014 GCA_049590695.1 Bryobacteraceae bacterium | reverse complement strand
TTCCACGTGTGCCTGCTCTCCCGCGGCGACTTGAAGATTGTCGAGCTGGGACCGGCGCCGGCTCTGCGCCGCGTCCTCCAGTTGCTGCGCTTCCAACTGTCGAAATTCCGCCTCGGGCCGGAGTACGTGAGCACATTCCAGCAGCAACTGCTGCAAGCAGCCAACGAGCACCTGCGCGAGTTCTACCCGCAGTCGATCGCGCCCATTGCGAGCCACCTCGCGGCGGTCAAGCATCTCATCATCGCTCCGCACGGCTTCCTTCACCACCTGCCGTTCCACGCGCCGTTCGATGGGGAGCGTTATCTGGGCGACCGCTTTTCGATTTCCTACACGCCCAGCGCCAGCGTCTACTACCTGTGCAGCACCAAGAAAGCGCCGCCGGCGGCGGGCGCCCCGATCCTGGGAGTTCCCGATCCCTCCGCGCCGCACATTCTGGATGAGGTTGAGGCGGTCTCTTCCGTTGGTTCCGCCAGGACAGTCCCATGTTCTCCTCCATCAGCCTGGGGAACTCGCAACTGAGCCTGTTTGACCTCTACCGGCTCAACCTTCCCTCGGAACTGGTGACGCTGAGCGGTTGCGGAACCGGTCTGAACGTGGTGGTGGGGGGCGGCTAGGATATGCGCCGGAGACTCGCCGGCCCGACCGGTCACTGGGAGCGCTGTTCCCCCTCGTGATAGTCCATCTCGGTATTGACTTCCCAGAGAGCCGTCTTGTCGGTCTTGCCGGCGATGATGTCGTCCACCGCCATCATGGCGGTCAGCATGGAGTGGTCCTGGTTATTGTAGCGATGCATGCCATTGCGGCCGATCAGGAACAGGTTGGCGTAGCGGTCGACGTGGCGGCGGATCTCGGCGAAGCGGCCGTAGGCGCCGAAGTACGCGGGATAGGTCTTCTCCATCCGCAGGACCGTCGCGTCGAGCACCTCCGTGGCGTCGATGATGCCGATGTTGGCGAGTTCCCCGGTCGCGAAGGCGATCATGCGTTCGTCGGGGAGGTTCCAAATCTCATCCGACTGGTTGCAGAAATACTCAAGGCCCAGCCAAACATTCGCCGGGTCGGCCACCATGAAAGGGCTCCAGTTGTTGAAGACCTGGAGCCTGCCGAGCAGCACGTCGGGTTCCTGGATATAGATCCAGTTATCGCTGAGCAGCTTCTTCCCCTGAGGCGTGTCGTCGTTGATTCGGAGCGAGCGAACCAGGAGGCCGACGGTCATGAAGTCTCTGTAGACAAGACCATCCGAGACATCCAACACATTTTGGGGAGGCGAGACGTCGAACGCCCTCATCAGCTCCTGTACCGGGGCCGTGGAAAAGAAGTAATCGCCCGCAAGGGTCTGGGTCCGGCCGGTTGCGGAATCGGTGGCCCGCAGCGCCCGAACCTGCCAGCCGTCGGTGACGATTTGCTCAAACCGGCAGCCTGTAAGGATCTCCCCACCCTTCTCTTGGATGTGGCGTGCGACCTCATCCCACATCTGTCCAGGGCCGAACTTAGGGTACAAAAACTGCTCGATCAGCGAGGTCTCGGTATGCTTCTGCCCGATGTCGCGGCTACTACCCTTAAGCACCTTCTTCAAGGCGTGCATCAGCGTCGACCACACCGAGAGGCCCTTGATGCGCTGGGCACCCCACTCGGCGCTGATCCGGTTGCAGGGCACGCCCCAGACCTTCTCGGTGTAGGACCGGAAAAATGTGCGATAGAGTTCCCTCCCGAAGCGATTGATGAAGAACTGTTCCAGGGTCTCCTCCCGTTTGAGAGGGAATAGCGCGCTCCGAATGTAGCTCACCCCGATCCTGAAGGTCCGCCAAAGGCCAAGTTTGAGAAGGGTGTCCTTGCTGAGGGAGATGGGGTAATCGAAGAAACGGCGCAGGTAATAAATGCGGGACTTGCGGGACCGCAGGAGCATCACACGATCCGCGACGGCGGGGTCGGGACCGGATGCGGCAGGCGCGACCGTCCGCTCCATGCCGTGGTACTCGATGGCCGCCAAGCCACTTTCGGACGCTTGCAGGGGAAGCATCCGCAGCCACCACTCCATGACACGGCTGGACTTCGAAAAGAACCGATGGCCACCAATGTCGATACGGTTGCCTTTGTAGTTCACCGTGCGGGAGATTCCCCCCATGTAGTGGCTCTTCTCGAGGACAATCGGTTTGATCCCGGTCCGAGTGAGCAACTCGTAGGCAGCCGTTAAACCAGCGGGACCTGCTCCGATGATGATGGCCTTCTTGCGATCCACACGGTTCAACAGGCGGTGAGATGAAAAAGTATAACACGAACCAGGATTCGGCTTCAGCCGCCGCGGCTCACTCATCGCGAAGCGCGCGAGCGGCGTCGGTGCGGGATGCCTGGAGCGCCGGAAGCCCGCAACCGACGAGGCCCACGATGACGATGAATGAGGCGGCCGCAGCCAGCACAAATGGGTCGTGGGATGTGACGCCGTAGAGGAAGGCGTTCAGCAGACGGCCCGACGCCCAGCCGGCGGCGAGGCCAACGCCGAGGCCAAAAAGCGGGGCACGCAATCCCTGCCGTTCGACCAGCCAAAACACGTCCAGCGCTCTGGCGCCCAAGGCCATGCGGACGCCGAATTCGGCGGTTCGCGACCGAACTCCCTGGGCTGTGACGCCATAGACGCCGATGGCTGCCAGGGCCAGCGCGACGGCAGCAAAGAGGGCCAGCAGCACAGCCTGAAAACGCGGCTTTGCGACGCTGTCATCCAGGATGCGATCCATGGTGGAAACCTGCGACAACGCCAGGCCGGAATCGAGTGCCCGCAACTGGGAGCGGGCGGCAGCCGCGATTTCAGCGGGAGGGACGGCGGCGCGGACGACTACATCCAGGAAAATCCATGGCAGCGCGGCAAACGGCATATAGATCTCCGGTTCGGCGGGCCGTTCGAGCTTCATATTGCGTAAGTCGCGGACAACGCCGACAATGGTTGCCGCTCTCGGCCCAAAGCGGATGGCCGTTCCGGTGGCGGGGGCACTCTTCAAAAAGCGGCGGACAAAGCTCTCGTT
>JBAWDI010000207.1:0-2262 GCA_049590695.1 Bryobacteraceae bacterium | reverse complement strand
CACTGCTGTCCCAACGTTTTTGCAATAGGGCTTGTAACCACCACATCCCTCAAGGCTTAGCCCTGATCGTAGCAAAAACGATTTGAATTGATTTCGACGTGCGCAGGGGAAAATGGGATGTCGTGCATACAGGACGAACCATCTTCTCTCAACTCATGGACTTCTTCCCGCTCTTCGAGTTCCATCGTTGCGTAGAGCGCTATCGAGGCGATTACAAAGTGCAGAGCTTCTCCTGCCTCGACCAATTCCTCGCGTTGGCCTTCGCGCAGCTCACTTACCGCGAGAGCCTTCGCGATATCGAGGCTTGCCTGTGCAGCATGCAACCGCGGCTCTACCACATGGGATTCCGCAGCGAGGTTGCCCGCAACACCCTGGCTCATGCCAACGAGCAACGCGACTGGCGCATCTATGCCGATGTGGCGCAAGTGCTCATCCGTGAGGCTCGCGAGCTTTACGCCCACGAAGAGATGGGCGTGGAACTGGAGGAAACTGTGTATGCTCTCGACTCCACCACGATCGACCTGTGCTTGGCGCTATTCCCATGGGCTCCCCATGAACGCAGCAAAGCGGCTGTGAAGATGCACACCTTGCTCGACGTACGCGGTAGCATCCCGAGCTTTGTGCTCATTACGCCGGGGCGCGTCAGCGACGTCAGCGCGTTGGATGACCTCGTACTGGAAGCCGGGTCATTCTATGTCATGGATCGGGGGTACATCCACTTCCTGCGACTCTACCGTTTCGTCCTGGCGGCCGCCTTCTTCGTGGTGCGCGCCCGTGTCAACATGCAGTACCGGCGGCGCTACTCTCGCCCCGTGGATACGAGCACGGGGTTGCGCTGCGATCAAACCATCGTCCTTACCGGTCAGGATTCCTCTCGTCACTATCCGGTCCCCGCGCGGCAGATCCGCTACTTCGATGCCGAGCACGATGTGCGTCTGAGTATCCTCACGAACAATTTCGCGCTCCCCGCACTGACCGTCGCCCAGTTGTACAAGAGCCGGTGGAGCGTGGAGTTGTTCTTCAAGTGGATCAAGCAACATCTGCGGGTGAAGAAGTTTTACGGCACCTCACCCAACGCCGTGAAGACGCAACTCTGGATTGCGCTGATCGTCTACCTGCTGGTGGCGATTCTCAAGAAGCGGCTCGGCCTGGAAGCGAGCCTCTACAAAATCCTACAGATTTTGAGCGTGACCCTGTTTGAGAAAATGCCCATTTTACAGGCATTTGAAGGCACAGACTATGAACTTTTCCCAGAGGTGTCCTCCAACCAATTGACCCTGTTCGATTTATGATGGGACAGCAGTGCGTCTGACCCCTTTTCCTACCGGCCCGCCGCGGATCGCAGATCGGCTGCGATCTGGGAGGCGGTGGTGGTGAGCGCTTCGATAATCGCCGCCTCGTGCTCCCCGTTTCGCAAACGCGCCTTGGGCAGGGATACGCTGATGGCCGCGTTGACCTCGCCGGATTCCCCGAAGATCGGGACCGCGAAGCAAACTCCGTCGTAGACCGACTCCTCGCGGTCCACCGCGTGTCTCTGGAGCTGCACCCGCTCCCATTCGCGCGACAACTCGCTTCGGTCGACCACGGTGTGGTCGGTGAACCGGTACATCCCATGGCTGCGGAGAAGCTTCTCGCACCGCTCTTCCGTCTGAAATGCCGTGATCGCCTTCCCCATGGAGCTGGCATTGGGCGGCAGGATATGCCCCACCACGTTGCTCATGCGGACAGTCTGCGGGCTTTCCACAACCGCGATCACCTCGATGCGGTTGTCGAAGAGTGCCGCCAGGCTGGCCGTCTCATGCAGGTCGCGGGTGAGGTCATGCAGCCGCGGTATCGCCGTGCGCAGTAGCCGCGCCAGCCACTGCGTGGACACCGTCCCTTGTACCCCCGGCGCCAGCCCGTACTTGCCCCAGCCGCTGGTAGTCACGTACCCCGCGGCCTCCAGTGTTCGCAGCAATCGGAACACCGAGGTCTTCGACAACTGCACTTGGCGCGCGATCTCGTCCAGGGTCATGGACTCCTGCCGCAGTTGCAGGAGTTCGAGCGTCTCCAGCGCCTTACTTACCGCCTTGGAAAAGTACTGGCTACCGTCTTTCGCCTTCTTGACGGCATCCTTCTTCTTCGCAATTGCCTTCTTCGGTGCCACCATGATCAGCGCGCCACCAGCCGGACCGGCCCGAGCAGGCCCGAAGTCGGAGGCGGCGCAACACCGCGGCCGTTTGCGCTGGCACCTGTGCCGATCATCGCGGCTTGGCCGCCCGC
>JBAWDI010000206.1:0-4744 GCA_049590695.1 Bryobacteraceae bacterium | reverse complement strand
CACTTTGCTACACAACGGCGTGCGCCCTCGATGTGGGGCAGGTTGCCAACCTGCGCGGCGGTTGGTTACCGCCGCCGGTCCGCTGTGGGCCGATTGCCAATCGGCCGCAGCTTACCACGCTGCCCCACATAGCGGCGAGCCGGAAACGGTGTTGGCGATTCTCCGCGGTCGTGGCGGGCGCGTCCAAGGGCGGCAGGCGGATTGACAATCCGCCGCAGGTTGAAAACCTGCCCCACAATTCGTCGCGGCGCGCGAAGAATATGATGGATAGTAGTACCAACCCGCTCGGTTTTTCATGAAGTTTCGCGGGCCGAAGGCCCATCCCAACAGACCACAAAAGGCGATGGTCTGCCCCACTATTCCCGCGCCGCATCCCGGCACCAGACCAGGTTGTCCCAGGGCGTCGGCAGCGGAGTGGTGCAGCTCGAGGCAAAAATGAAATGACGCTTGTCCCCCATGGACGCGAACAAGGCGCGGACATATTCATGCAGCCGCCTCTCGGCGTCTTCCATGATTTCCAGGTGAGGCGCGTCCATGCCGCCGTTTACGGTGAAGCGGTCATACCCCGTCATGCGGCGGGCCTCCGCTAGCGGCACGTTGCCCATGGGCGGCGGCGTGAGCCCTTCCAAGCAGTCCACGCGAGACTCTCCCACCAGCGGCATCAGCGCCCGGTTGCGCCCGCAGGCGTGGATCGCAAATACCTTGTTCCGGCGGTGGATGATTTCGGCCGCGCGCATGAAAAAGCTGTGGCAGAAATCCTTGTAGAAACGGGGCGTATAGAAAGCCGAATCCAGGTTGTCGAGCGATATGAAGACCTGCGCGTCGGGGTTGTCCACCATGCTCTCCAGCAGCCGCAGAGCCTTCTCTTCATGGATGCGGGCCAGCGCCTGCATCTCCGCCGGGTGATCCGCCACCCAGAGGCTGGCGTTTTCCGGGCCGGCCAGCCAGTGGAGCGCCTTGAGCGGCGACTGCGTGATGTGCGCCATCATGACGCCGTCATCGCCCACGCGCTCCACCCAGCCATGGAATTCCACGGCGTCGAAGACGTATTCCCGGGCTTCCAGCAGAAAGCGGATGGATCGATACTCGCTCCACTCCTTCCACCAGTGCTCGGATTCAAAATCGGCGCCGGCCTGCTCGGTCAGAGTCCAGGTTTGAGTGAGCGTCCCGTAAGGCGTCGCGAATCTGCGCCGCCGTTGACTGGTGTGGGGAGGGTAGCGATTGAAGGCGGTCACCAGCGGACGGTCATAGGAGCTGTCGCCGCTGTACTCTTCGGAGAACTCGCCGGCGGTATAAACCTCGCGCGTGGCGTGCTCCGTGTCCCATCGCGCCAGGATGTCCGCGCCCAGCGCCCGCAAGGCATCGAACGGATGTTGTGCGCCCGCCAGCGCAAGCGGCAGCGTGCCGGTGGCGAGGCGGTTGTAGAACCAGTAGTAGAGGTTGGGGCAAAAGGGGACCGTGTCCGGCCGCTCGCCGTGAAACGCGGCCAGGATGCGCTGCTTTCCGGTCATGAACCCAGTGTAATGCGCCGCGCATAGTGCTACTATGTTTTGAGACGTGCTACGGACCTTGCGAGTTTGCGCGCTGTGCCTGGCGGCCGCCCTGCCCGGTTTCGCCGAAACCGGCGTTTCGGGCCGGGTGTTGGACCCTTCCGGAGAAGCCGTGCCCGGGGCGGCGGTGGAACTGCGGCTGGCGTCATCGGGCGCCGTGGTCACCACCACCACCACCGGCGGGCAGGGCGGGTACCGAATTGCCGCTCCGCCCGGCGCTTACCATCTGGCGATTCAAGCGCCGGGCTTCACTTCGGCCGTGTGGAAGGCCAGCATCGCTGCGGGCCGGATAACCAGCCTCGACCTGCGGTTCGAAAAGATTGCCGCGCAGAAGTCCAGCATCGTGATCACCGCCCAGACCACCGAGCCGGCGCTGGATTTGCGCAATTCCGAGGTGTTCAATCGCACCCTGTTCACGCGCGACGATCAGGTGTTCCAACAGCTCGACGCCGGCATCGACGCCGGCCAGCACGAAGGCGGCGGCAAATCGCTCGAATTTCGCCGTTTCGGTTTCAACCTCGATCACGGCGGAGAGAACGGCGGCTTGAAAGTCATGGTGGACGACGTGCAGCAGAACCAGGGAACGCAAGGGCATGGACAGGGCTACCTGGGCTCGTTGAAGGCGCTGACGCCCGAATTAATCCAGGAAGTCACCATCATTAACGGCCCATTCAGCGCGGAGTATGGCGATTTCAGCGGCTTGGGCGTGGTGCAAATACGCCAGCGTGAGTCGCTGCCGGACGTGCTCACCCTGCGCGCGGAGGGCGGCAACTTCGATACCAGCCGCGGCTTTCTGGCTTACAGCCCGGATGTCCCCACCGTCGATTCCTACTTCGCCTATGACGGTTCCTATACCGACGGACCGTTTCTGAATCCTCTCCGCTACCGCCGCGACAATGTGAACGCCAACTTCACCAAGACGCTGGGCGCGGATGAGAAGCTTGGGTTCCGGTTCCTCTTCGGCCGCAACAACTTTTATTCTTCCGGCCAGATTCCGCTCGACCTGGTGGCCGCCGGCCTGCTGGACCGCTTTGGGTACATCGACCCCACCGACGGCGGGCGCGTCGTACTGGGCACGTTGTCGGCTTACTACAGCAAGACCTTCCACGACGCAAGCACGCTACGGGCCGATGGGTACCTCGCGCGCTCGCTCTTCGATCTCTACTCCAACTTCACGTTTTGCCTGTTCGACCCCGTCAATGGCGATGCCATCCAGCAGCACGATTCGCGCCTGGCGCAGGGCGCGAACGCGCAATACACGCGTCCCCACAAGCTATTGAGAGCGACGGCCGTGCTGGTGGGCGGAGCCAACTATCACGACAGCGAAATCAACGTCGGTCTCTACCCGCGCGACGGACGGACGCCCACCGGTGTCACCACGCGCGCCCACGCGCACGTCACCAACACCGCGGGCTATGTGCAGGAGAACCTGAGTTTCTGGCGCGGCCGGTTGCTGCTGGGCGCCGGCGTCCGTTACGACGAGTTTCGCTACGACGTCCGCGACCTGGTCGCGCCGGCCGAGAGCGGTCTCCAGTGGGCCGGCCGCTGGCAGGGCAAGGGATCCATTGCTTATACGCCCTCGCACGTGGTGCCGCTGACTTTTCATGTGAACTACGGCCGCGGCATTAACAGCGTCGACGCGCGCGTGGTGGTGCAACATCCCGAAGATCCGCGTCTCGCCACCACGGATTTCTACCAGGCCGGAACCTCTTCCAACTTCGGAAGGCTCTCGCTCACGACGGATGTGTTCCTGATCGGCCACTCCAACGAGCTGGTCTACGATCCCGACGACGGCACTTACAAGTTCCAGGGTCCCAGCCGCTCCTATGGCTATGAAGCCAAGCTCTCCATGGCCTTGACGCGCCATCTCGCGCTGAATGGTGGACTGACCAAAATCGGCAATGCGTACTTCACGGGGGGCGACCACCGCGTCTACGTGGATTGCGCGCCGCACTTCGTGGCCAACGCCGCGCTGACGCTGGCGGGGTGGCATGGCTGGAGCGGGTCGCTGCGCATGCGGGCCATCAACCACTACCGGCTGGATGAAAACGACCCCTCGATTGTGGCCTCCGGTCACACCGTGTTCGATCTGGGCCTGGCACGGGCGATTCACCGCGGAATCGAATTCAATCTGAGCGTGGACAATCTGACCAACCGCGATTACTACGAGACCCAGAACTACTTCGAGTCCCAGGTCGCTCCGCTGGCGCCCGCCGTGTGGCGCATACACGGCACGCCGGGCTATCCGCTGACGGCGGTTGCCGGGATCACGTTCCGATTGCGAGGGAAGTAGGGGGAGGCGAATCGCCAGCTACGGCGACGCGAGATCTTCCAGACGCCGCAGCACAATGCCGATTCAACAGCCGCTTTGAGCGGCTCACATCATAAAGCCCCCGGCTCTGCCGGGGGATATTTACCCGAAGAGCCTGGATCCTCGGTGCTGCCACGCCTGCCCGACACCCCCAAGAATCTCGTTCACCACCCTGGCAAATGACGATGCATGAATCGCCGCATGGCCGATGAGTTCGAGTTTTCCGCCAGCGATACGCTGTCTAAGACCTGCGACAACGCCTCGGACTTCGATGAACAGCCACAGAACCGGCTCCAGTTGGCGCCGGAGTGCGCGGTTTCACGCCAGCATCAGCAGCAGCGCCTGGTGGTCAGCGCGTTGTGGGAAGTGCCCATCGGCTATGCAGAACCGGGCAAGCCGCCGTCGGACAACTGGCTCGTCAAAGTGTTCGGCCACATCGAACTGGCGCCCATCTTCACGGTGGACAGCGGCCGCCCCGTCAACCCGAGGACTGAGGTCGGCACCTTCGGCGCCCACTCGTACCCTCTGTCCGCGCGCCCCGCAGGCTTCGGGCGGAATTCGTTGCGCACACCCATGTTGGCCAACATGGATTTTCGGGTGGTGAAGTTTTTTCCGCTGGCGTTCTCGAAGGCTGCGCTGCGGACCTGGTGGCCTGGGCGTTCAACCTGTTCAAATTGCGCGAACGTGGCGCAGATCAATCCGGTGTTTGGCGCCGGGGCTGCCTTTCGCAAGATTCAGTAGTACTTTTTCAGGATTTTAGCCCGGTACGCCAAGGACTATACAATTTGTTGAAATGAATCGATCATAACAATATCGAGGATGTATGTCGGTCGAGATCATCCACGGAGATCGGCGAGTCAACCGGCGTTATGACGTCGAGTTG
>JBAWDI010000205.1:0-9787 GCA_049590695.1 Bryobacteraceae bacterium | reverse complement strand
GTCGAGAGCACCATGCGCGCGGCGCCGAGCGCCGTCTGCGCCACCAGCGTGAGGGCAAGCTGTCGCGGCAGCCCCACGCGCACGCCGGCATCGGCCAGGGCTTCCATGATGAGGAAGTTGTAGCCGGGCCCGCTGCCGCTGAGCGCGGTGACGGCATTGAAGTGGACCTCGTCGACCGGCAGGCAGCGGCCCACCGCCTCGAAGATGGACTGCGCGCGCCGCAGGTCGGCCTTGGTGGCGTAGCGCCCGGGGCAGATCACGGTCATGCCCTCGCCGACCACCGCGGGGGTGTTGGGCATGGCGCGGACCAGCGGGTTCTCGGTGCCGAGCAGCGACTCCAGCCGGTCGGTGCCCACGCCGGCCAGGATGGAAATCAGCAGCGTCTCGCGCCGCAAGCCGGCGTTGCGGAGCGTGGCCAGCACCACCGGCGCGTCGTTCGGTTTGACGCACAGCAGAATCAGATCGGCGCCGGACACGCGCGCATGGAAGTCGGATTCGACCACGATGCCGAGCGCCTGGGAGGCGGCCTCGCAGGTGGCCGGATTCTTATCGCCGGCCCACACGCGGTCGTGGGCGACGAGCTTACCGGAGAGCAGTCCGCGCAGCAGCGTCTGGCCCATCACGCCGGCGCCGATGACGCCGAGCGTGGCGCCCTCGCCGATTACGGGTACGGGCTGGGTAGGTTCTGGTTTTTTCGACATGAAGACGACCTCGATTCTTGAAAGTAACACATGGACGCGCGGCCTCCCGGGCAGGCGCGGTAGTCCGGCGCCGCGTGTCAGCGTGCGCTGCCGCGGGTAAAGACGATGATGGCGCCATCCGGATCGGTGACGGAGACGGCGGTGGGAGTGGTCTTCACTTCCAGGCCGCGGCTCTTCAGGCCGGCGGCGGCGCGTTGGATGTCGGCGACTTCGAAGAACAGGCCGGGTTTGGTGTCGTCGCTGGCCGGCTCGAGTTTTATTTCTTCGCCCGAGCTCCCGGGAAGACGCAGATAGACTCCGCCGGCGTTTTCCTCACGGGGTTCGAACGCCAGTTTGTCGACATAAAACGCGCGCGCGGCGGGAAGCTCCTTCACGGCGAGGGCCGCCCCCAGCATGTGTTGCGAAATGCGATTTTCGCCCAGGTGCTTGCCATGATCCTCGAAATGCATCGACCCCGGCATGTACTGGGTGTATTCGAGGGTCTGATTTTCGGGACCGCGAACGACCATCAGCATATTGCCGGCGCCGGCTTTGCGGACGGGCGAGGGTTTCAGGTCGCGCTTGGTGTACTCGGCATTCAAGGTGTCCAGGTCGCTGGATAGGTAGCAGACGTGCATCAGGCCGCTGGGCTGGGCATTTCGAGGGTACAGTTCGATGAACTGGAGATCGTTGAGTTTGATGAAGGCTTCCGTGGTCTGGCCGTTTCTGGTCATTTCGAAGGCCTGCTCGAAGCCGAGCTTCTGGTAAAACGCGCGCGCCGTGGCCACGTCGGCAACGCGAAAGGCGACATGCGCGATGCCGCTCAACGCCGGGGACTGCGCCCACGAAAGCGTGGCCAGGAAGATTCCGATTCCTACGATTCGTCTAATCATTAAGATCACCGCACCTCACTAAGGACAATCATGCCGGTATTTCGGTTGGAGTGCAAGGTGGTTTGCGCCACAATAGGAGCATGGCCAACATCAGGGAACTGGATGTCAATGGAACGCGGCGGCGGATCGATGCGGACGCCGGGCGCACCCTCCTCAGCGTCCTGAGAGAAGATCTGGATCTCACCGGCACGAAATACGGCTGCGGCGAAGGGCAATGCGCGGCCTGCACCGTGCTGATCGACGGCCAGCCGGCGCGGTCGTGCATCACCACGGTGGGCTCGGTGGCGGGCAAGCGCATTGTCACCATCGAAGGGCTGGCACCGGAAGGCAAGCTGCACGCGGTGCAGGAGGCTTTTCTGGAAGCCGACGCCATGCAGTGCGGCTACTGCACGGCGGGAATGATTCTGGAGGCGGTGGCGCTGCTGCGGAGCAAGCCGAACCCCAGCGACGCGGAGATTGTCAGCGGCATGAACGGGCACATCTGCCGGTGCGGGACGTATCCGAGGATCGTACGCGCGATTCACGCGGCGGCCGGGAAAGGAGGCCGGGCATGAGGCGGCGCGATTTCTTCGCGGCTATGGGCGGGGGCATTGCCGTGCTGCTGGTGGACGATGCCAGCGCGCAGCAACGCGGCGGGCGCGGCGGGAGGGGCGGGCAGATGCCCCAGGACGTCGGCGCGTGGCTGCACATTGGCGAGGATGGCGTGGTGACGGCATACACGGGCAAGGTGGAAATTGGGCAGAACGCGCGAACTTCGCTGACCGCGGCGGTGGCCGAGGAGTTGCGCGTCCCGGTGGCCTCGGTCCGGTTCATCATGGGCGACACCGCCCTTACGCCCTTCGACGGGGGCACGGCGGGCAGCCAGACCACGCCCATGATGTGGCCGCAGATCCGGCGGGCGGCGGCGACCGCGCGCGAGATGCTGCTGGACCTGGCGGCGCGGAAGTGGAACGTCGACCGCGCGTCCATTTCGATGGCGAATGGCAGGGCGGCCTCCGGCAGCCACGCGGCCGGATACGGCGAACTGACGCAGGGACAGAAGCTGGTCCAGACGATCGCGGCGAATGTGCCGCTGACGCCGGCGACGGAATGGAAGGTGGCGGGCACCTCGGTGCCCAAAGTCGCCGCGCGCGAGATCGTGACTGGCGCGCACAAATATCCGTCCGACATCAAGCGCCCCGGCATGTTGCACGGGAAGATCCTGTACCCGCCGCAATTCGGCGCGAAACTGGCATCGCTCGATCAATCGGCGGCGGCGGCCATGCCGGGGGTGAAGGTGGTGCGCGAGGTCCTGGCGTCACCGCGGGCGGGGTTCGGCGGCGATGTGGTGGGGGTAGTGGCGCCCGATTCCGAGACGGCATCGAAAGCTCTGGCCGCGCTGCGCGCGGAATGGACGCCGGCGGCCGCGCAGCCATCGAGCGACGACGTCTACACCTATTTCAAGCAGAACGCGGAGGGCGGGCCGGCCGCGGGGGCCGGACTGACTACCTACACGATTGCCTACATCGCGCACGTCCCGCTGGAGCCGCGCGCGGCCCTGGCCGAATGGAACGAAGGCAAGCTCATGGTTTGGACCGGCACGCAAAGTCCGTTCGGCGTGCGCCGCGAGCTGATGGCGCAATTCCAACTGCCCGAGGAGAGCGTGCACGTGATCATGCCCGACATGGGGTCGGGCTATGGCGGCAAGCACCAGGGCGACGCCGCGATGGAAGCGGCCATACTGGCCAAGGCCGCCGGCCGGCCGGTCGAGCGGAATTGGACGCGGGAAGAGGAATTGACGTGGGCCTATTTCCGTCCGGGGGCGGTCATCGAGGTGGGCGGCAAGGCGAATCCGGATGGCGCCATCGCGGAGTGGGAATTTCACAATTACAACGCCGGGGCGTCGGCGCTGCGGACGCCGTACCATGTGCCCAACGCGCGCGAGGAGTACCACGGGACCAAATCGCCGCTGCGGCAGGGGTCCTACCGTTGCCTGGCGGCGACGGGCAACAACTTCGCGCGCGAATGCTACATGGATGAGCTGGCCCACTCGATTGGGATGGACCCGCTAGCGTTCCGCCTGAAGAACGCGTCCAACGACGACCGGCTGCGGGCGGTGATGGAAGCGGCGGCGGAGAAGTTCGGCTGGGCGAAGCGGAAGAAGACACCCAACCACGGCTTTGGCATGGCCGCGGGCTTCGAAAAGGGCGGGCACGTGGCCACTTGCGCCGAGGTCAGCGTGACGAATGGCGCAGTGAAGGTGCTGCGCGTGGTGGAGGCGTTTGAATGCGGCGCGGTGGTCAACCCGGAGCACCTGCGCAACCAGGTGGAAGGCGCCATCTCCATGGGCCTGGGCGGAGCGCTGTTCGAGCGCGTGGAATTCGCCGGCGGAAAGATCGCAAGCAACCGGCTGTCGCGCTACCGGGTGCCGCGATTCGCGGACATGCCGGCGATCGAGAGCGTGCTCGTGGACCGCAAGGATTTGGTGTCGGCTGGCGCCGGCGAATGCCCCATCATCGGGATTGCTCCGGCGGTGGGGAACGCCATTTTCGACGCCACGGGGCAGCGGGTGCGGTCGATGCCCATGGCGCCGCAGGGGTTGGGGCGGGCGGCGACGGGCGCGGGGTAAGGGCGCGGTCGCTATTATTCCGAAACTTCCCAGGGCCGATGACGAGTACACGCCGGAGCAGCGCCGCAGCATAGACGCCCAACTTGATGAGGCCGAGAGAGGACCTTTTCGCGGTCCCTTCAAAGCCGCTGAAGAAATGACCGCCGACATGAAGAGCCAGGTGAAGAGGCGGGCGGCCCTTGGAAAAACAAAACGCTCCAGATGAAGGCCGAATACAGCAATGCTGTGAATGATACTCCAGGGTTGTAGGTTCGAGTCCTACCTGGGGAGGCAACGACTTCACAGTTGTTCAAACCGAAGAGTCCTCGCTTCGGCGGATGCATCGCCGTCGATTAGGCGAAGTTGACGTTGTTTCGGAGACCGGTCTCGCCAGCACGTTCCAGCAGCCGAAACAACGCAGCCCGTTCGTCTGCTCGGGTTCGACGGCGGATGACTAATGACGATGCCGGGATGTGGCCTCGTCGTTGCGAGATTGAGAAAGTCGTCGCGGTTGCAGGTCAAAAGGAGGCAACCACGTTCGTCGGCAAATTGGAGAACGGCTTCGTCGGAGGAATCGCCGGGAAGGGCTCTACGCAAGAGCGTGACATCGTGGCCGAGTTGCTGAAGTAGGTAGCTCAGGTCGTCGGGCACGTCGTGGTCGAGCAAGAACTTCACGCCGAAGCCAACGCCATCTGCCTGGCAACTAGCAAGTCGATCTCCCCTCGATGGTCCTCATAGTAGGCTAGGCACTCGTAAACCTGGGATCTGGTAAGTTGCGGGAAGCAGTTTGCCCTTAAGGTGTCAACCGTTTCGCCATTCTGGAGCAGGCCAATTACGTCGTGGACGGCAATACGGGTTCCTTCCACCATGGGGTTCCCACTCCGCACGCCCGCGGAACGGACGATATAACGATAGGTGTCGGAGATCGGGCCCATACCTGGATGGTACGGCCCCCTTCACGGGGTGTCAACTACCCAGGGAGCGATGGAACAGGAGGGAGTGAACATTGCTGGATTGGCGTTCGAGACTTGTCCACTCTGGGCGCCCAGCCTGGATGGAAGGCTCATCTCAACAAGGACCCATCCCATCGCTCTTCTCAACGCACCCGCTTTGCTCCGATCGCCTCCGCGATGATTGCCGTCACCAGACTGTTGATGCTGACGCCCTCGTTTTCGGCGTGCTTCGTTAACTTCGAGTACAGGGTCCGGGGCAGGCGCTGGCGCCATTGAGCGGCTTCGATGCTCGGCCTCGGTATCTTTCGGCCCGACTCCTTGAACACCTGCAGACAATCGAGGAGGGCCTCCCGGCCATTCGTGATCGCCTCTTCAACGGTCGCACCGTCGGACATGCATCCTGGAATATCCGGATACTCCACCAGATAACCGCCACCCTCTTCCTTTGACAAGGGCCGGACCGTAAACTGGTACTGGTCGAGATTTCGATTCGAAGCTGTTCTCACTTTGTTGTGATACCTCCCGCAGCGTCGATCAGCGCCACAAATTGCTTGATGTAAACCGGCTTAATCGGACGCTTCGCTGGCACCGACACGATCTCCCGCACACCGGGCGCGCTGAAGATCACGTGGCTGCCACCACGGCCGGGTCTGCGCCAATCGACGAAGTTTTCCTCCGCTACCGCTTGCAATTCTTCGATGCGCCAGCCCAGTCTATTCTTGCGCATCTTCTGAAGCGTTCTTCCGCCGGCCACCGCCATCGATGATACCGCATTTGGTATCACTTTGGCTGGTGCCTCCGGAAAGCAACTCCAGCCCGGAACAAGAGCGCGGCAGTTCGAAATGTGTCCACGTGGGGAGCCAGTTCTATCCTTCGTTGACAACATAGGGCCTAGCCGAGGCCAAGCCGTGAAGTGCTTTGTTTTCGGGATCGAGTCCTCGTTGGGTCCGAGGCGATGCGGAAGAACGATGTGTGGGAAATACGGACTCACGGGGGCCTCGGGGATAGAATGTCGTTTCAGTCCGAGTGTTTTGGTGCGGTGGCCGCACCTACGCGAGACGTCAGCCAACGAATGGATCGACAATACGCACGCCGGCGTTCACGAAACCGGCGCGATTTCGCGTGGCGACCGCCAGACCGTGGACCACCGCAGTCGCCGCGATGAGGCTATCCTTGATCGGCATGGCTTTTCCGGTTGTGCGAAGGCGCGCCAGCAGTTCCGCCCATTTCAGCCCCATGTCCGCGTCCCAGGGAAGACAGTGGAGACGCCCGACCCCCGCGTCGAACCAGCGTTCCAGGGCAGCCCGCTTCCTGCCCCTGGGAAGGACGAGAATCCCGAATCGAAGTTCGCCGAGGATGACGGGATCGACGGCAATATGCGGCTCATGGGCGCGAAGCCACGCCACGACCCGCGGATCGGGCGCCGGTTTCGCCGGCTCGCTCAGGACGTTAGCGTCGACCAAGTACTTCACAGCGCATCCGTCGACGCAGAGTCGATTGGGACGAAGAAGTCCTTCCGCGGACAGTCCAGTAGCCAGTCAACGGCGCCCTCGTTCGGCGGAGCCGTGCGCCGCACGAGGCGATAGTCCCCGCGATCGACACGCTCGACGTCGAACTCCTGCCCCGATTCGACACGGTCCATCTGCCGGAACTCCGCCGGCAGAACGATTTGGCCCTTGGAGGAGACGGTGGTCTTCAGAGAGGTAAGATACCGTCTTACCTGCGGCAGTGTCAAGCGCCACACTCGAGTTGAAAGGAATCCGACTGGTTCGCGCGGACCGCACTTTAGGCTGCAAAGGTTCGGACCGTGTCCAGACCGGGGAGCCAAATCCCGTGGAGAAATCTCACTCTGCGAATACCTCCTGCAGCGTCCTCAATGTGGAGGCGAGCGTCTTGGCCGGGACTGCTCCCAGTTTCTTCGCCAGCCGGGTCTTATCCACTGCGCGAACGCGATCGAGCAGGATCAAACCCTTCCGGCCACCATGAACGATACCGATCCGAAACGGCGCCTCGCGACCCGCCGTGGTCATGGGGGCGAGGAGTACTGTGCGCAGATAATCGTGCATTTCGGCCGGGGACACCACGACGCACGGGCGTGTCTTCCCGAGTTCGCTCCCGACGGTGGGATCGAGATTCACCAGCCAAATCTCTCCCCGCGTCACTAGACCAGCTCCGAATCCTCCGCATTACCAAACTCGCCCATCACGAGTTCGTCGTGGCCAGCTTCCGCGATCCTCCTGGCGGCCTCGGCCCAACCTGCGCGGGCCGGATTCGCGGGCCTGCGCAGCACCAGTGCGCCATCCTCAACCGTCATTTCCACTCCCGCCGTTGCGTCCAGACCCAGTTGCGCGAGTACCGGTTTGGGGATGACGACTCCTTGGGAGTTCCCGATCCGTCGAATGCTGATGTGCGCCGCGTCCTCTCGGTGGCGCGTCCAGAGAGGATCATTCTGTTTGGTTCCGCTGCCACGGGGCAAATGACCAAGGACAGCGACATCGACCTGCTGGTGGTCGAACCGGCGCTGGCGAACACTCACGAGAGGCAAGTGGAGATTCGCGACGCTGTGGGAGATGTCGGGTATCCGGTGGATGTCATCGTGACGCGAGCGGAACGCTTTGAAGAGACGAAGCGCTGGGTCGGCGGCATTGCGTACCCGGCCAATAAGTACGGGCGCGTCATCTATGAAGCCGCTTGATCCGGGTCTCGAGTCTCTTGCCAGCAGGCGGCGGAGAAGTACCTGAAGGTTCTCCCGACCTTCCACCAAGTCGAGTTTCCCAAGACTCACGAGATCGAACGATTGCTGGTGCTCGTGAGCGGCGCGAATCGCGGGGCGGCGGACGCCTTGAGCGGCGCAAAATGGCTGGGGCCGTTCAGCGTCGATATCCGGTATCCCGGCGACGCCGCGGAGATGCTTCCGGGCGATGAAGTCAAGGCGATCGCAATGGCCCGCTTGGCGAAGCAAGTGGTACTTCGAATTCTGGACGAGGCGTAGTTTCGCCCGGCCGATTCTCTAGCGTGCTCGTGGACCGCAAGGATCCGACGTCCGCCGGCGCGGGGGAGTGCCCCATCATCGGGATTGCTCCGGCGGTGGGAAACGCCATTTTCGACGCCACGGGGCAGCGGGTCCGCTCGCTGCCCATGGCGCCGCGGGGGTTGGGATAAGACCGGCCGTGCGGCCGGCTTGCCTTGTCGCTACGAGCCGAGGTCGGGGGTGAACAGTTTCACTTCCACGCGGCGGTTCTGCTTGCGGCCATCGCGGGTCTTGTTGTCGGTGGCCGGGCTGGCCTTTCCGTAACCGATGGTGTTCACGCGAAAGAGCGGGATTTTGCCATCGAGGGTCAGATACCGAACCACGGCAGCGGCACGGCGCCGGCTGAGCTCGATATTGGCCGCGGGCGCGCCGGTGGAGTCGGTGAACCCCTGCACGTCGATGACGTAGTGCTTCATGGGAAGGACTTTGGCGGCGAAGGCGTCGAGCTGGGCCTCGGCTTCCTTGCTCAACTCGCTCTTGCCGAGGTCGAACAGGACCGTCTCGGTGGTGGCGAGTTTAAAGTTGTCCATGTTCTCGACCCTGTTTCCCAGGGTTCCCACGGAGCGCTCAGCCTGAGCGGCCTGGGCGACTCCCTTCTCGGCGGTGGATTCCGCCGCACCGGCCTGCTTGCTGGCGAGGGCTGCCTGATCGTTGGCGCGGGCGGCCTCGCGAGCCGCATCCGCAGCCTTGCCATCGGCGCCCTGGGCGCGCTCATCCGCTCTGGACACGCCCTTCTCCAAGTCTGCGATGGCGGTGTCCTGCGCGGCGTTCTTCTTGTCGAGGTCCGCGACCTTCGTCTGCACCGGGGCCATGGTTTCCTGAACGTACTTCTTGGTGGCGCATCCCACGCTGGCGAGAGCGGCGAATAGAGCCGCGAGCGCGAGTGCTGCCAAGCTTAAACGCTTCATTCAAAATCCCCTTTTCTGGCTTTGCGGCCAAGATGAGTCTACCACGAGCGGCCCCTTGCGAAGCCGCCAAAACAAATCTTTTTTAACCGTATGGTGGGCGGTCGCGGGCTCGAACCGCGGACCTCCTGCTTGTAAGGCAGGCCATAGCACCTACGGCCTGCTATGATTCTACAGCACTTTGCATAATGCCTTCAATCATTTGGCGCAAATTGAATTACGACTAGCTGCCGTTCAATACAACTGATTTTTGTCTGCACTCCCCAAAGTTTTGCCCCAAGTAAAAAGCCTATTTCCCGCTGTTGCGTAGCGCTGCCATGAAGCCTTGCAACCTGGAAGACCTGGGCGGGTGGCTGGAAGCGGAAGCCGGGGCCATTGTCCCGGACGCCTACGGCTACGCGACACGTTCGCCGTCAGGGGGCTTCTGCGGGGGAGGCAAGCGATCTTCACCGGCCAAAATATGATAAACAGGTCCTGAAAGATGTATAATCGGGGCCAAGTTTCCCATTCCCAAGATGGATCAGGAAGGAAAAATGCAGAAGTCACAGAAACACGCATTGTTGGTGGCACTGGTCGCAGCGCCACGATTTTGGCACGTCGTCGCCAGGATAGCAGAAACGGCGAGCATAGCTCTGGTTTTCGGCGCTCTCGCCGTCGCCCAGACGTGTCCGACCTGGGGTGGCCCCTGGCAAGGCAAACTCGGAAAGCTAAGTCAAAGGGTCGAGCCACACTGTATGT
>JBAWDI010000204.1:0-6308 GCA_049590695.1 Bryobacteraceae bacterium | reverse complement strand
GGGGCGGAATTCTGTTTCTGACGGATGATCCACCGCCCGCGGGCACCGATGTGGAAGCGCACATTGCGTGGCCCTTCCTGCTGCAGGACACTTGTCCACTCGAATTGGTCGTGCGGGGATCGATTTTCAGTGTCAGCGATCGAGGCACGGTCATGCGGCTCCGCAGTTACGAATTCCGGACTTGCGGTGAAAGGTCGTTTTCCGAGACCGCGCAGCATTCCGGAACATGGCGCGTGGCGTGAGCACGGCGGCCATGCTCCCGAAACAACCACGGGACGCATAATTCACGCCGCAGGACGCAACTGCCCGAGGGCGACCACCCTTCCACGCGCACCGCACCGGCGCGCCGCTCGACTCGGAACAGGGCCACCGCTCCCAGGTCGGCCGCGAGGGCCGGAAGCGACCAGCCAGCCGGCTCCGTCAGAATTCGGATGGCGCCAAGGCGGGTAATACAGATGGTGCAATCTTGCGCGCCGTCATCCCGGGCCGTTACAGCGGTATCCAAAATTTGCTCCGCATTCCGTAAGAGACCTTCCACATCAGTCTCATCGGCAGACGGAGAGTGGATTCCACTTGTTCTTGGGTTACTTCTTGGCCGGCAGCGTGGACAAGATCTTCCGAACATAATCCTGGGTCTCGGGAATGGCTGGTATCCCGTCGATGGCATCTACCCTGGCAGGGCCGGCGTTGTAGGCGCCCAAAGCCAGCGGAAGGTCATCATAGATAGTCAACAACTGCTTGAGGAACCACGCTCCCGCATTCAGGTTCTCCCTGGGATCGAAGGGGTCCTTGACGCCCAACTGAGCGGCTGTGGCTGGCATCAACTGCATCAGGCCCATGGCCCCCTTAGGAGAGACGGCGCACGGCCGCGCGCCGGACTCCTGGTTGACCATGCTGCGCAGCAACTCGGGTTGCAGATCCTGCTGGATGGCCGCACCCTGAATGAGGGCGTCGAGTTGGGAAGCCGGCAGCGGTTCGCAATCGCTCTCGGGGGCCGAAACCGGAACAAGCCCCTGTTGAGAGGGAGGCCCGAGCAGAAAGAACGATTCGGACGAGCGATCGCCCACTTGCCTGGCAATCGAGGCCCGCTGGGCCGCCAGGGACGCTTGCATGGCAGCGACAGACTGTTGCTGCACGGCAACCGGTTTCTCAACACCTGGTTTCGAATCGGCCGGCTGGGGAGCGTCCTGGGCGAGGCCGGGCGCCCCAATCGCCAGCAGAATGAGAAGTGGATTTAGCAGTTTCATGAAAATATCCTCGAATAGCGGCGTATTCCGTCGATTCTATATATGGCGGGGCATGAAGCCCTACTAAAGGATCGGCTATGGAAATCCATGCGTTGTACGGAGTCAGCCAAACGTTGCCGATCGATCCGGTTTCCAAGTCGCGTGAAGATGCGGACGCGCAGCAAGCCGTGGTCGCGGCGGTTCGGGCTTTGAACAAATCGGAATTGCTGGGCAGCGATCGCGAATTGCAGTTTACGCGCGATAGCCAGACTCAAAAAATGGTCATGCAGATTGTGGACAGCAAAAGCGGGGCTGTACTGAACCAGATCCCCCCCGAACAAATTCTGCTGATCATGAAGAACTTGGAGCGGCTGGGACATAAATAGGTCGAAACTGAAATGTGGAAAGACGCCTATCTCGAAAGCCGGGTGCTCTCGGCAAGCCCGCTGGAGTTGATCTGTATGCTGTATCAGTGCGCGCTCGATTCGGTTCGAGACGCGCGGCGGCATCTGGCGGCCGGGGACATTGTCGCGCGTTCGAGATCGATCTGCCGGGCGGTGGGCGCCATTTCGGAACTTGATGGGTCTCTGAATCGCGCCGAAGGCGGGGCGATCAGCCGGAACCTGGCGGAGTTGTATCAGTACGTCAGGCAGCGCCTGACCGAGGCGAACATGCGGCAGAACGACGCTCCGCTGGCGGAGGTGGAGTCCTTGCTGACAACCCTTTCCGAGGCTTGGAAGGCCGCGAGCGTCCCGCCGGCCCAAGCCCGCAGCACGATGCCGGCCGGCGCGGAGTTCCCAGCCGCGGCGTGGGTGCAATCGGGTGGTGGTGACGCGCATGCGTGGTGCGCCTAGGGCTGATCGGGGGTTTTGAGGCCCTTCATCACCAAGGTGGCCATGCCCAGGCCGCCGTTCGCGGAAAGCGATTGAGCAAACATTTCCTGAGCGTACTCCATGGCTGAAGACGAAGCCTCATCGTCGCCCGTTCCCAGCCAGCCACCTTCGGAATCCCGCATCGATTTCAACATCTGACCGATGAGTAACGCTTCAAACTGGCGCGCGGCGTCTTTGATCTTGGTTGCGTCGCTGGCGCCCTTGGGCGATACGGCGAGTGCATCCGGGGCTGTGCTCGAGACGGGTGCCATCATAGTCGGGTCTCCTAGATCACTTCCAGTTCCGCCTCCAAAGCGCCGGCGCTCTTGAGGTTCTGGAGAATCGCAATAATGTCCCGCGGCGTCGAGCCAATGGCGCCCAGCGCCCGAACCAGCTCTTCCACGGTGGCGCCCTCTTTCAGAATCAAGTTGTGAGCGGGTTGGTCCTTGACAGTCGTCGATACTTGCGGCGTGACCTGTGTGGTGCCGGTCGACATGGCGTTGGGTTGCGACACCTTGAACTCAGTCTGAATCTCGACCGAGAGGGTGCCCTGCATAATGGCCACTGGCGAGATGTGAACGTCTTTCCCCATGACGATGGTGCCCGTGCGCTCATTCACAACGATCTTCTCCGCCCGGTCCGGCTCGACGGTAAGCCGTTCCAACTCGGCGACGAACTCGGTGGGGTTCTTCTGAAATTCCTCCGGCAATCCGACCGCCACCACAGCCGAGCTTTCGGCGTGCGCCACCGCGCCGAACCGCTTGTTCAGAGCCTCGGCAATACGGGCGGCCGTTGTGAAATCGGCCTGCCGCAGTTGCAGACGAAGGTCTTTCCCGATCTTGAGAGTGGGGGCGGCCCGTTCGATGATGGCGCCGTCGGGAAGCCTTCCCACGGTAGGATGATTGACCACCTGGCTGTTGCCGCCGCTGCCAGCGACGTAGCCGCCGAGAACGGCAGGCCCTTGGGCAACCGCGTAGACCTGGTTGTCCGGCCCCCTCAGACCGGTCATCAGCAGGATGCCACCCTGCAGGCTGGAACAGTCGCCGATGGCCGCAACGGTGGCGTCGATTCGCGATCCGGGCTGGGCATAGGGAGGCAGGGTTGCAGTCACCATGACCGCGGCGGTGTTCTTGACCTGAATCGCGGAAGGAGACACGGTCAGCCCCATGCGTTCCAACAGATTCGTCAGACTCTGCGCGGAAAGGACGGTTTGGCGGCGGTCGCCGGTGCCATTCAGCCCCACCATCAAGCCATAACCCATGAGCTGGTTGTCGCGAACGCCTTCCAGGGCCACCAACTCTTTCAGGCGGGTGGCCGCAACCGCATCGCTTCCGAAATGCCAGGCCAACAAGACCGAAACAGTCAGAATCCGTTTCATAGTGTCCCCTCAGAAAGGAAGCAATCCCATAATCAGGCGCCACAGGATGAAGGGACGGTGTATGGCGTCGTTGATCACGCCTTTGCCATCGACTTTGATCTCCATCTGGGCGATCTGGTTGGATTGGATGGAGTTGTCGGTGGCGAGGTCGGCCGGGCGGACCACTCCGCGAACGGTGACGATTTGGTGCTCGGAGTTCACCACCACCTCCTTGTTGCCCTCTACCACCAGGTAGCCATTGGGCAACACGTGAGTGACGCGCGCGCTGAGCGTAGTGTTCAGGGTGGCGGAGCGGCTGGTGGTGCCTTGCCCGTCCAGTGACGACGCAGTATTGGCGCCGGCGAGATTCGCCAGTGCGCCATTGAGGCTCTTCTTACCGGCGAGCGAAGTCACTGAGCTGCTCAGGGCGGACGTGCGCTGGGTCTTGGTGGCTCCTTGCGCAACGGCGGAGGCGCTTTCCGCCACCACAATCGTGATGAGGTCATCCACCTGGCTGGCGCGGACATCGCTCCCCAATTCGACCAGCCGCGAAGCCGGCGACCAGAGGGACCCCGGTGAGGGCTGCGCGGGCGGCGAGCTGGGGTGAGCCAGGGCCTCCTGGATATAGCGGTCGAGGGCACTCATTTCGGAGGGTTTCTTGGCCTTCGAGCCGGCAGCCGTCAACGCTCCCGATGGGCACAGGATCAGGAGCCAGGCGAGAATTCTATTTGGCGAACGCATTTCAATTCCCAAGGTCGCGGCCGGCATCGAGAGAGGCTTTGCCCTTCCCCTCGACGCGCGCCTGAAATACCTTATTACTGGAAAGGTTGCGAATGACGATGGTGTCGCCGCTGCGGCCCGCGGATTCCGCCTTCCCAGTGAGGGCGAGATGGGCCGCTCCGCTGCGCACTTCCACTTCGACCAATTCCCCGCGGTTCACATCGGGCGGCACCATGAGCTGCGCCAGGTGGATTTCCGCCCCTGGTGCGACCGCCCGCATGGGCGCTCGTCCGGCCACCTGGTCGACGGTCTGGGCCACATCGCCGGCAATTGGAAAACGGTCGGCGGTTTCCACGCGAACCTGGCTGGCGGCGATGGCCTCTCCCTTCCTGAGAGCTTCGGCCGCCACCACACGGGGCATGGGGGCCGATATCAGCACCCGCGCCCAAATCCCAAAACGTTGGTTGTCGCCGTAGACGACGTTGCCGCGCCACTCGACCGCGGTGTGCGCCGAGGGCGATGCCGGAGTTCCGAGACTCTCGCGGCGAAACTCAAGCCGGCCCCGCGGCACGGGATAGAGACTGGTTTCCACGATTTCGATTTCGAGACCGGGGAGCGGAAGCGCCAGCCGCATGGCTTCCAGAACCCGGTCCCGGTCGAGCATCTCCGTTTGCCGCTCGAAGCAGAGAGCCGCGTCCTGGTCGATATCCACGGAATAGCGCCGCGCCAGCGCGGCCAGCTCGGAGGGGTGGAAGAACCGGCGCACTCCAGGCATAGGAGCCGGGGCCAGCGCGGTCTCCGGCGAAAGCCGGCCAAAACCCGGGAGGGACACCGCAAAGTCGCGCGCCAAGATGCGGTCCCCCTCCACCTCCACGCACTTCGGGGTTTGCGCGGGAGTCAGGCACGCAAACCACAGCAGCACGATGCATGACCGAGGAATCATTGTTTGAGATTATTGACCTGTTGATACATTTCATCCGCGGCCTTGACCACTTTGGAATTGGCCTCATAGGCGCGCTGCGCCACGATCAGGTTAATGAACTCCTCCACAATGCTGACGTTGGACTGCTCCTGGTAGCCCTGTAGCAGCGTGCCCAAGCCCTCTTGTCCCCCGGGATTCGCCACTACCGGTTCTCCGGATGCATCCGTAGGCAAATACAGATTTTGGCCGAGACTGTTCAACCCCGCCGGATTCTGGAATCCCGCAATCTGGATCTGCCCGGCGCGTTGTGCGGAGGTCTGCCCGGGCAGACTGTAACTGACCGTTCCGTCCGTCGCAATGGTGATGGACTGGGCGGAGGAGGGGATGGTGATGGCCGGCTCGATGGGGTCGCCATCGGAGGTCACCAGGTTGCCCGTTTTATCGAGCTGGAAGGTGCCGGCGCGGGTATAGGCAATCTCGCCCGTGGCGCGCCGCACCTGAAAGAACCCATTTCCCTGGATCACCACATCGAGGGGGTTGTCCGTCTCGGAGAAGTTGCCCTGAGTGAAAATGATCTCGTTGGACGCGGCGCGCGTCCCCAGGCCGAGCTGCAAGCCGGCGGGCACGGTGGTCTGCTGTCCAGCGGAGGCGCCGGGTTGCGACATGCTCTGATAGAGCAGGTCCTGGAATTGCGCGCGGCGCATCTTGTAGCCGGTCGTGCTGGCGTTGGCCAGGTTGTTGGCGATGTTGTCGACGTTGAGCTGCTGGGCCGTCATCCCGCTGGCGGCGCTGTACAGAGCGCGGATCATATGTTATGTTCCTTGAATCTCGTTTTGGACTAGCATGTCGACGTACGATTGCGGATAGCCGTGGGTGTAGATGGCAGCCAACAGCCCGGCGTTGATGAGCGTGCCGTTGGCAAGCTGGACCATCTGATTCGGCTGCTGCTGTACGAAGGGGGTGTCGGCACCTGTGATCTGGTCGCTAGCCACCACTTTTCCTCCCACCATCTGGGCCACTTGGGCGGCCGTGGCGGCGGTGGCGAAGTACAAAGGGTTGTAGCTGTACAAGGTTCCGTCCGGCGCCATTCCGGTGGGGTTGGTGATCCAGGGATTGGGGCCGAAGACAGACTCCGCCGTAGGAGCGGAATTCTGTGCCGGAGCATCGGCCGCCGGCGCCGCCTGCACCGTTGCCGCCGCTGCCGCCTGCAC
>JBAWDI010000203.1:0-2802 GCA_049590695.1 Bryobacteraceae bacterium | reverse complement strand
CGCGCCCATCGCGCCAGCACCAGGCCGGCAGCGCCGCCCAGCAGGGCCAGCAGCGTGCTTTCGGTGAGGAGTTGCCGGACCAGGCGCCAGCGGCTCGCTCCCAGCGCCAGGCGAAGTGCGATTTCCTTGCCGCGCCCGGCCGCGCGCGCCAGCAGAAGGTTCGCCATGTTGGCGCAGGCGATCAACAGAACCAGCGCCGAAATAATCATGAGTACGGTGCCGGCGCTGGTGACGACCGGCCGGATCCGGGGACTGATGGCGGCTTCGGAGACGGGCGAGAGCTTGACTCGCCGGCCCTGGTTGTCGAGGGGGTACTGCCGCTCCAGAAACTGCGCGATGCTTTCCATACCGGTTTCGGCCTGCTGAAGGCTCACGCCGGGTTTCAGCCTCCCCACCACCCAGAACAACAGAAACCTCCGCTGGTCGACCCAGGCTGCGTTGGGATACGCCTGCCGGTACATCATCATGGGCACCCAGACATCCGCCGCGTTCAGCTCATCGAGTCCCTGAAAAGCCGGCGGCGCCACGCCCACAATGCTGTACGCGCGGCCGTTCAGGGTGATGGTGCGGGCCGTCACCCGCGGGTCCCGGCCAAACTGCCTGGTCCAAAGCCCGTAGCCGATCACCGCCACCGGGTACGCGCCCGGACTGGCGTCCTCCTCGGGCAAAAAGCCGCGGCCCACCACGGGGTTCACGCCGAGAGTGGAGAAGTAGTTGCCGGAGACGATCTGTCCGGTGACCAATTGCGGTTGGCCGAAGCCTGCCAAGTTCAGGGTGATGGTGGAGTAGAGGAGCAGGGAAGAGAAGACCTGGTTGTGGTCCCGATAGTCCCGATAATTGGGGTAGGAACAGGGCCAGAGGCCGGGGTTGCGCGGGTCGAGAGTATTGACGGCGGCCAGCCGGTGCGGCGCCTCTACGGGCAAAGGCCGCCACAGCACGGCGTTGAGGAGCGTGAAGATGGTGGTATTCGCCCCGATGCCCAGGGCAAGCGAAAGCACGGCGGCAATCACAAAGCCGCGGGCTTTGCCTAACGACCGGAGGCTGTAGCGCAGATCTTCCAAGGCCCCTGCCATCATACAACACCGCGTTGTAACCTTGGATTATGCAGGTTTTCGTCTGCCTCAAGTATGAGATTAGAATAGCAATGACAACATATACACTTTAAACGTGAATCATTCTCCGTAGGGGTCGGCCATGGCCGACCCGGCCCGCTCTACCACCTTCAAGCCGCCGTGCTCCAACGCGGCCAGGGCGGTGGTTTTCAGCCACCTGCCGGCTTGCGCTGTTCCGTGTAACTAATTGATATCAAACGGAATTCAGTTTGGCATTCGCGTTGCCATAGAGGCGGTGTAGTTCGGGAGGCGTTGCCATGAAACGCATACGGTTCTTAGCTTTGACGGGCGCCGCGCTGTTATCGGCTGGAGTGTTCACCCCCGTCCGTGCGCAGGATCCGGACGACCTCAAGCGCGGGGTAGCTCGCATCTCCTTAATGAACGGCGACGTTTCGGTGCGCCGCGGCGACTCCGGAGATTGGGTAGCGGGCGTGATCAACGCTCCATTGCTCACCGCGGATCAGATTTCGACCGGGCCGAATTCCCGCGCGGAAGTGCAGTTCGACTCCGCCAACATGCTGCGCATCGACGGCAATGCCGAGATCCACCTGGTTGACCTGGAGAACCTCCGCTACCAAATGGACTTGGCGCGCGGCACGGTAACCTTCCGGGTTCTGCGCGCTTCCGATGCCAATGTTGAGGTGGATACTCCCAGTGTTTCGGTACGGCCTTCGAGGCAGGGAAGTTACCGTATTACGGTTAAGGATACAGGCGAGACCGAAATCACCGTCCGCTCGGGCGATGTCGAGGTGTTCTCGCCGCGCGGTTCCCAGTGGGTGAATGCCGGCCAGACCATGCAGGTTCGTGGCACCGCTGCCGATCCCGAGTTCCAGATCGTGGCGGCCATTGCTCCCGACGATTGGGACCGGTGGAATGACACCCGCGACAGTGTCTTGTCCCGCGCCGTCAGCCCCCGTTATGTGAGCCCGGGCGAGTACGGCACCGAGGATCTGGATCAGAGCGGCGTTTGGCGCAATGACCCCGACTATGGCAATGTCTGGTGGCCTACAGTGGGCCCTGGGTGGGCTCCGTATCAATGCGGTAGCTGGGTCTGGGAGGACTGGTATGGTTGGACGTGGGTAGGCTGTGAACCGTGGGGTTGGGCTCCCTACCATTACGGCCGCTGGTTCTGGCGGACTGGGTTCGGGTGGGGCTGGTATCCCGGAATGATGGGTGTCCGGCACTACTGGTCGCCGGCGCTGGTGGGGTTCTTCGGATTCGGCGGTGGGGGCATGGGCTTCGGCTTCGGCAACATTGGTTGGGTGGCTCTGGCACCGTATGAGATGCTGCATCCGTGGTGGGGCCGCGGCTTGTATGGCGGCTTCAACCGAGGCATGAACATTACGAATGGAAGTCTCACAAGCGTCTACAGAAACGCTCGTGTGGCCAATGGTGTTTCCGAGGTGAGCGGAGCCGACTTCCGGGCCGGACGGTTCAATAATATAGGTCGCTTCTCGGGCAGCCAGATCGGCCAGGCCGGCATGGTTCGAGGGGCCATGGCGATCACGCCAACCAGCGCCAACCTGCGGTTTTCGAACCGCGCCGTGACCAACGTTCCGCGCCCCAGCGCCAACACACATTTCTTCGCACACCAGCAGCCGAGTCCCACGGCGCGCGTGCCGTTCGCCGAGCAGCAGCGTGCGATGTCGGGTGCTGGCATGTCTAACCGTTCGACGGCTGCGGCTCCAGC
>JBAWDI010000202.1:0-1650 GCA_049590695.1 Bryobacteraceae bacterium | reverse complement strand
TCATCGGCCCACGCACGGAAGCCGACGAACTGATACTCGCCTGGTGCAACCAACATGGGCTTCTTGGATTAGTCCCGGTCCTTTCCAACTCCATCCGCCCGCCGGCCGCCATCGAATCCGGCGATCATAAATCCACGCGCGTGGTGAAAAAACACCACCACCGCGCTGGCGGCATCTGGCTTTCGCAGATGGTTTCTCCGATTTTCCCTCCCCAAGCCGCCGAAGATGCCGCGCGCCGTTTCGCAGAGGAAGGCGCCAAGCCAGGTATCACTTGGTTCAACTGGCAGAGTCACATTTACGAAGAGAAACCGCTTCAGGATATCGAACTATTCTTCCGGCCGGTCTGGAAGGACGAACCAGTCAACCCGCCATGTCCCAACACTCCCCTGTTCTGGAAGTCCTACGGCGAGCCGGTCTGGGAGTTTACCCACTGGTGCGAGATGTTCACATTGTCCGTGGACTACATCAGCCAGTGGGAAGGTGGAAAGACGAACAGCGAGAATGCCGCTGCCGTCCAGCACTCACACTGGGCCCTCAGCGGGCTTGCACAGAGCGCCGCGCCTACCTTCCGGTTCAACCCGCAGAGGAATAGTGTTGACGAGCAGAGAGTATCCGCCGGCCTTCTCGCATCCTACGCGCTCATGTTCCTCTGGGATCGGGTCGAAGGACGCCGCGCTCTTCGATGCCGCAATTGTGATCGGTACTTCGTTTCGGACGTCAAACGAGCCAACTACTGTTCACCGCGATGTAGAAACACATCCCAGAAGCGGCGATCCCGAGCAAGGGCGAAAATCTGAAGAGCAACCATGGCAACACGCGAACAAGACAAACGATCGAGACGCAAGCGCGGAAATGCCGAAGGTTCGATCTACCACATGCAGGATGGCCGATGGCGAGCGGTCGTATCGCTCGGCAACAAGCCGGACGGAACGCGCAATCGGAAGGTGTACACGGGCGCTACGCGGCATGAGGTAGCCGAGGACTTGACGAAAGCCCTCCGCGACCAGCAACGCGGCATCAACATCAGCTCGGGGAAACAGACCGTGGGCGCCTTCCTCACCAATTGGCTGGAGAATACCGTCAAGCCATCTGTACGCCCGAAGACGTATCGATCTTACGAACAGATGCTCCGCAACCACCTGGTGAAAGACGTTCCGCGGGAAGAGTGGGAGAAACGCAAGCTCGATACCGTGCAGGGTATCGGGACCGTTCAGCTTTCGAAACTGCACCTTCAGACGGTGCAGCAGTTCTTCAATGACAAGCTGAACGCGGGAAATTCGCCGGCCCTGGTGCGCTACTTGCGCGTGGTGCTCCGCATCGCATTGAACCAAGCCGTCAAGGGTGACTTGGTGGTGCGGAACGTCGCGGCGCTGGCGACTCCGCCAAAGGTGGAGAAGCGGGAAATATCACCCTTCACGGCGGAGCAAGCCGGCCGGTTTCTCAAGGCGGCCATGGGGCATCGGCTGGAAGCCCTGTTCACAGTCGGGCTTGCCGTAGGTCTGCGGTCTGGAGAATGCAGCGCATTGCGCTGGCCGGATGTGGACCTCGAGCAGGGCGCCGTCACGGTGAGGCACACCTTACAGCGGAAGAAACACGAAGGGCTTGTGCTGTTGCCGCCGAAGTCCGAGAAGTCCCGCCGCACGATCGAAC
>JBAWDI010000201.1:0-3258 GCA_049590695.1 Bryobacteraceae bacterium | reverse complement strand
CAGATCGTCAAGAGCCTCACGTCGCGCCCGCGCGAGCCGAGGCGCCACCCGATTGGATTTCTCACCGATGCCGACATCAAGGCGTAAAGGTTTGCGGGCGGAAGTTGCGGCCTCAAGTCCAAGCAGTTGGCGTGGCCAGGCATGACCGGCATCCGAAGTCCATCCTCGACCGGCAGCTACGCCCGGAAATACGGCCGGAGATCATCCACGGTCTCTTTGAGCGCCTGCTTGCCCGCTTCGTCCAGCGGACGGCCCGGAAGATCGCCAACATCCGGGCACGAAAGAGGCCCGCCAAAGAAGCAAGCTCTTACGGCTCGAACGGCCACAGGGCGGTGGTCGTGTAGCCGCCGTCCACCGCGATGATCTGCCCGGTGATGTAGTCCGCGCCGCGTCCGGCCAGGAACACCGCCAGCGGCGCGACATCCGCCGGCGTCCCGGGGTTGGGGTTGGCCTGGCAGCCCCTCAGCCAGTTCAGCATCTTCTCCGACTGCCACATCGCGCGGTTCAAATCCGTGACGATGATCCCCGGGGCGATGCAGTTCACCTGGATGTTGTAGCGTCCCCATTCGGCCGCCAGGACTTCGGTCAACTGCGCCAGCCCGCCTTTGGTGATCGCGTAAACCGCCAGGTACGGCAGGCCCCGCAGCGACTGCAAGCTTCCGATGTTGACGATCTTTCCGCCCGTTCCGCGGGCGATCATCCGGGCCCCGATCTTCTGCGTGAGGCTGAAGATTCCGTTCAGGTTGGTCTCGAGAATCCGGGCGTACTCTTCCCGCGTGAACTCCTCGGCCCGCTTGCGGATATTGATGCCGGCCACATTGACCAGGATGTCGGGCGTTTCGATGCTTTCCACGGCAGCCGCGATGGAGTGCGGGTCCGCGACGTCCAGCACCAGCGCGCGCCCGCCGATTTCCGCGGCATGCGCCTCGAGCGCGTCCTTCGACCGCGCGGCCAGAACGACGCTGGCGCCCGCGGTCGCCATGTGGCGCGCGATCTCGAGGCCGATGCCGCGGCTGGCGCCGGCCACCAGCGCGGTCTTTCCTACGAGCGAGAAAGTATTCACAATCTTCGATTATAACGGCCGGTGGTATAATGGTCTCGGCACTCAATTTCTAAAATGCAGACACATCCAAAGGGCGTCCGCGCCCGTATTCTGCTCAGTTCCGTGTTTGGTCCGTACGCGCAAGACGACGAGTTCGGCAGCCGCAAGATCAATCCCATGGAGCTCTATCACAACCAGGTGACGCGTGAGCAGGGGCCGTTCTCCCTCCGCATGTTTCACCGCTCGTGGGGCATCTTGATGATCCAGCAAAACATCTCGGCGCCCACCACGGTCCTGGATTTTCCGACGCGCGAGACCTTTGAAGCGGAATTGCTCGCCAACCAGTACGACATCGTCGGCATTTCCTCCATCATCGTCAATATTGGGAAGGTGCGGGAGATGTGCCGGACGGTGCGGCGCGTGTCGCCGAAATCCGTCATCGTGATCGGCGGCCATGTGGCCGCTACTCCCGGCATTGCCATGATGGTGGACGCCGACCACTTCGTGTGCGGCGACGGCATCTCCTGGATGCGCCGGTACCTCGGCGAAGACGACACGGCGCCCATCCGCCATCCGCAAATCGTTTCCGGTTTCGGAGGGCGCACGATGGGGATGAATCTGCCGCAAGACAAGGGCCGCACCGCCGCCACCATCATTCCGTCGGTGGGGTGCCCCATGGGCTGCAACTTCTGCACCACCTCGGCCTTTTTCGGCGGCAAGGGCAAGTTCCTGAATTTCTACAACACCGGCGAGGAACTCTTCGGCGTCATGTCGGAGATGGAATCGAAGCTGAAGGTGAAATCGTTCTTCGTGATGGACGAGAATTTTCTGCTGCACAAGCGGCGCGCCATGGAATTGCTCGGCTGCATGAAGGACGGCCGGAAACCCTGGTCGCTGTACGTCTTCTCATCCGCCAACGCCATCAATCAGTATTCCATGCGGGAGCTGGTGGAGCTGGGGGTTTCGTGGGTCTGGATGGGCCTGGAATCGCCCCACTCCCAGTACACCAAACTGCAGGGAGCCGACACCCGCAAGCTCGCCGCCCAGCTCCGGCAGCACGGCATCAAGCTGCTGGGCTCGACCATCGTGGGCCTCGAACACCATACCCCCCAGAACATCCAAGCCGAACTGGAGCACGCGGTGGCGCACAATACCGACTTCCACCAGTTCATGCTCTACACGCCGGTGCCCGGCACGCCGTTATTTGCCGAGATGAACGCGCAGGGGCGCATGTTGCCAGGCATCGATCTGGCCGACATTCACGGCCAGGACAAGTTCAATTTCCAGCACGCGGCCATTTCCCGCGAGGATTCCAAGCGCTGGCTGGATTGGGCCTTTCGCCGCGATTTCGAGCTCAACGGGCCCAGCATTTACCGCATCTGCCGGACCACTCTGGAAGGCTGGCTGCGGTACAAGAACGACCCCGATCCGCGCGTGCGGGCGCGCTTTCAGTGGGAGGCGCGCTCCCTGCGGGACGGCTATGCCGCGGCGCTGTGGGCCATGGAGAAACATCTCCGGCGCACCAACGAGGCGGTCAGCGAACGGATTCGTACGCTGCGCAAAGACGTGGGCCGGGAATTCGGACTGTTCAGCCGGGTGGTGAGCCGCGCGATCGGGCCGGTGCTGCTATGGTCGGTGCGGCGCGAGGAGCGGCGGCTGGCCCGAGGCGAGACTTACGAGCCGCACACCATCATCGAACGCCGCAACTGGGACTGGGCCGCTCCCCTGATCTTACCCGGCGCCTCGCCCGCCCCGGGCGTCGCCGCGCTCACTGCTCAAGAACAATCCTCTGGTGGCTGATGACGCCGTTGCGGATCTCCACCGTGGCGGTGGCCTGCTTGCCATCCTTCTCGACGGCGATGGTGTAGGTTCCCGGCGAGAGCGGGATTTGCGCCGGAGTGACCTGCGGGATGGGGCGCCCGTTCACTGAAATCGCCGCGCCCGCGGGCACGCTGGCCAGCAGCAGGGTTCCGCCCAGCGGCCGCAAGATTACCGGGAGCGTTTCCACCGGACTCGATTCCACGTCCACTTCGCGGTGCTCGATTTGATACCCGGGCATGGTGATGGAGATGGTGTGGCGGCCGGGCGCGGCGTCCAACGAGCAGGGCGCCTTGCAGGCCTTCCGCGGATCTCCGTCCAAAGTCGCGGTGGCCCCTCCGGGGCTGCTGATGATGGACACCGGCTGGGTGGCGGCGATGGCAGGCGCGGGCTTGGCG
>JBAWDI010000200.1:0-1645 GCA_049590695.1 Bryobacteraceae bacterium | reverse complement strand
TCTTCGGACCCTCCGTGTGGCGGGGGCCGCGCCACCGCCGCGCCGTGGCGCTTACTTTCGACGACGGCCCCAGCGAGAGCACGCCCGAAATCCTCGACATCCTAGCCCGCCACAATGTGCCCGCCACCTTCTTCCAGTGCGGCGCCAACGTGGAGCGCCTTCCCGCCGTGGCGCGCGCCGTGGGCCAAGCCGGCCACGCCATCGGCAACCATAGCCACACCCATCCGCTGTTGTGCTTTCGCTCGCCTCGCTTCATCGAACAGGACTTGGAACGCGCCCAGGCGGCTATCCAAACCCACACCGGCATCCGGCCCGCGTGGTTCCGCCCGCCCTTCGGTGCGCGCTGGTTCGGGCTGCGCCGGGCCCAGCGAAGGCTCCATCTGACCGGCGTCATGTGGACCGCAATCGGCTATGATTGGAATCTGAAGGTGGAGGCGGTGGTTGAGCGCATGGCGCGGCGCGTCTCAAATGGCGCTATCCTGTGCCTTCACGACGGACGCGAGCTTTGCGCCAGGCCGGATATCGGCGTGACCGTGGAAGCCGTCCGGCGCCTGGTTCCCATGTTGCTGGACCGGGGCTACAAGTTTGAAACGGTAAGCCGATTGCTATGTCCGACGAATTGATCCAACGGGTGCTGAAGGTGATCGCTACCTCCAAGCGCATTCCCCTTCAAACGGTCACGATCGAGAGCGATTTCCAGCAGTTGGGGATCGATTCCATGGATGCCGTCGAAATCCTCTTCGCCCTCGAAAATGAATTCGATATCAGCATTCCCGACGACGATGTGCGCAACGTGCGCAACATCCGCCAGATGTGCGAGGGCGTCGAGAAGCTGGTCGCCGCCAAGGCCGACGGCGTGAAGGCCGGCCAGTAGCGCATGCGGCGCGTGGCCATCACCGGTATGGGCGCGATCTGCGCTCTGGGCCGGAATACCGCGGAATTCGCGGAGGCGCTGCGCCAGGGCCGCCCCGGCATCGCTCCCATTGAAGCCGCGGACTGCTCCCAGTTGCGTTTCCCGAACGGCGCCGAGGTGCGCGGTTACAGCCATCAGCCCTACTTCGACGACCGCCGCGCCGACTTCATGGACCGTTTCGCGCAGTTCGCCGTGATCGCCGCCCGCGAGGCCGTGGCCGACGCCGCGGTTTCCTGGACGCCCGCGCTGCGCGAGAACGCCGCCATCGTCACCGGGTCGTGCGTGGGCGGCCAGTCGACCGAAGACATCGGCTTTCAGGAAGTCTACAAGCTGGGCCACAACCGCGTGCATCCGCTGACCATTCCCAAGACCATGGCCAACGCGGGCGCCAGCCACATCTCCATGGAGTTCGGCATCACCGGTCCCAGTTTCACCATTTCCACCGCCTGCTCCTCGGCCGGCCACGCCATCGGCCAGGCCTTCTGGATGGTGCGCTCGGGCGCTACGGACCTGGCCATCGCGGGCGGCAGTGAAGCGCCCTTCAGCTTCGGGATTCTGAAAGCCTGGGAGGCCATGCGTGTGGTTTCACCGGAGACCTGCCGCCCGTTTTCCAAGGACCGCCGCGGAATGATCCTGGGCGAAGGCGGCGCCATGCTGGTGCTGGAGCCGCTCGAAGCCGCCCGCGCCCGGGGAGCGCGTATTCACGCGGAGCTGGTGGGCTTCGGCATGTCC
>JBAWDI010000199.1:0-13548 GCA_049590695.1 Bryobacteraceae bacterium | reverse complement strand
GCGCGCCTGGTAGGTGCCGGGCTGCACAGCGGAACGGCCCTCGAAGCCCACGAAGCTGGCGGGCGGCGCGGAGGAGGAACTGGTCCAGACCGCGGCCGGGTCATACCACAAGTGAATGTTCTGATTGTGGATGTTGGTGTGGTTGAGAGCCTGCACCACCTGGTCCACGGTGCCGTAGTAGAACAGGTTGCCCATGGAAATCAGCGGGCCGGTCTGATAGGTGTAGATCCAGTTGATCGACCATCCGCCGACGATATAGGAGAGCGGTCCTCCCTTCAGCCATTGGTGGTTCCTGCCGAACGGGAGTTCCACCACGTTGCTCCACACCAGCCGGTTGGGGCGAATGTTGGAGTTCAACTGCCACTCCGGTGTCTGGTCGAACTGGTTCGCGAGCCACTGCTGGCGACCCCACATGTGGGCATACTGCACCTGGGACTGGAAGCCGTGCGACCACCGCTTCTGGTACTGAACGCGAATCTCGTTATCGACGTCCTTGCTGCGAAAACCGCCGTTTTCGCTCAAACCGAATCCGGCGTTGGGATAGGCGCGCAGCAATTGCTGCACCTGCAAGGTGGTCCCGGTGAACATGCCGACGCTGCTGAGGTAGTTGTACAAGGCCGGGTTGGAAGCCTGTATGGCGGGCAGCGCGGACAGGAATGGATTGGGCACGGTGGCCTTCATGGCGTTGTCCGTGGCGGCGCTGTAGCTGTCGGAGAAATTCCAGTACTTCGCCGGCAGGGCGCTGAGGTTCTTGCCCATGGGCAGGTTTGCGTACCCGCCGTTGTAGGAAACCTCTAAGCGGTGATTGCCGCGCAACTCGCGCTGGATGGCGAGCGAGTAGCGCTGCTCCCAGGTCGGCGAATAGTTGCGCGGGTAGTAGGTGAAGCCCTGGCCGTCCAGAATGCCGGCGCCCAGCGAATTGCCGGCGGGCAACTGCCAGCGCGAACCGCTGGCCAGCACGGGGAAGGGGTTCATCAAGGGGTTGGAGGCTCCCAGCGAGGAGGCCGGCATGGAACCGTTGTTGGCGGCGCAGCAGAAGGTCAGGCCGTTGTCGTTGGTGAGGATGGTGCTGGTGGACTGGCTGTAGCCGTTCTGCCCGGGGCGGCTGTTCATGGAATTGAAGGTATCGGAATGCCAGCCGGTGCCGGCGCGCAGCACGGTCTTGCTGTCGATCTGGTAAACCAGGCTGACGTTGGGGAGGAAGCGGTTGGTGCCCTGAGTCCAGTTGCTGTACTGCTGGCCCAGATAGCTGACACCGCCGACAACCTGGAAGGCGCTGGCGGGCATGCCCGCCGCCAGCATTTGCACGGCGGCGTTGGAGGCGTTGGCGGGGCTGGAGAGCATGGTCGCATACGCGCTCTGCACGGCCGTGCCGTACGGCGGCACCGCGCCGAAATTGTACATTCCCTCTATGCCCCGGTTGAATCGCTCGGTGATGCCGCCTTCGCGCTCGAACCGGAGGCCGAACCCGATGCGCAGCCGCGAGGTGAGGCGGAAATCGTCCTGGATGTAAGCCGTATGGTAGCGCGTGGTCCAGTAACCGGTATCGTTGGTGTCCACGTTCATCGAGCTCGGCAGCCCCATCAGAAACGAAGCCCAGCCCAATCCGGTGGAGGAAGCGGTGGTGGTATTATCCGCCTGCCGGTCGTAGGTGTTGGTGAACTGATAATAGCCCGTAACGTTGCCCAGCGGATTGACCGAGCCATAGTGATAACGCCGTTCCTCATAGCCGTACTTGAAGGTGTTCCGGCCCTTGACGGTGGTCATCTTGGCGGCCAACTGTTCGGTGGTGCCGCGCTGGTTCAGCCCCTGGGCTCCCACGAAACTGGTGGAAGCGGCGTTCTGCACGCCGGCGATATTGACCCAGGGCAGACAGTCCTGAGCGGCGGCCTTCGTGTCGATGTAGCTGGGCAGCCCGACGTCCGCGGCGGTGTATTTCAGTACAATGGGCTTCTTGTCGCCTTCGGCATACTGAGTGATGCTGAACGGGATGTCCAGCACGTTGTTGGCGTTGAGGGTGAACAGGTAGTCCAGGCTGCCGCCGCGCGTGGGCCGGTACAATCCGTTCGATTCGACGCCCTTCAGGGGAGTGCCGTGCGCCCAGTCGTACTGATCCGAGAGCCGGGAGTTGAAATACCACTTGCCGCTCAGGTGCTGCCGCTGGTTGATGTTGTAGTCGTAGCGGTTGATGAAATCGGGGAACCAGTCGTTATCGGGCTGCCCGCCGTCATAGAAGTTGTTGGTGCCGTCCGCCGCCATCTGGGGCGGGTTGTTCGGCAGCGGGTAAAGTTGGGAGTAAAACTTGGCGATCGGGCTGGTCTGTATCGACGCCGGAAGGATGTTGTTGGGGAACGGCGTGCGCGTCACGTGGCCACTCACCAGCGCGGCCGTCCGCGGGTCGTACACGATGTACTGCGACGGATTGGTGGTGCCCACCAGCAGCGCCGAGAAATCGCCCGTCCGCTCCGGGATCGTGGGCACGGTATTGTTGGGCGTGCTGTTGGGAGGAGCGATGCTGACCAGCTTGCTGTAAGCGATATAGAAGAAGAGCTTATTCTTGCCGTTGATGATCTTGGGAATCCAAACTGGTCCGCCGATGCCGAAGCCCGGCTGGGTGACCCGGCCCGAGGCCTGCTCGGGTGTACCGGGGGCAACCGTGCCATTGGCCAGACCGGCCTGGTAGGTCAACCGGGTGAAGTCCGGGGTGGCGTTCCAGCGGAACTGCTGGAACTGCCAGTAGCCGGCGCCGTGCAGCGCGTTGGTGCCCGATTTGATGGTGGCGCTGATAAAAACGCCGACGGCGTGGCCCATGGAGGCATCGTACGGATCGGTCTCGATGCGCACCTCGTCGACGGCTTCGGCGTTGGGTACAAAGCCGGCGCGTCCGCCGTTGGTCCCGGTAACCGGGTTGCCGTCGAGCAGGAACTCGTTGAGGGCGGCGCCCAGGCCGCCGGAGGCGTAACTGGCGGTAGCGGCGTGATCCAGGGCCCGGTTGTTATCGGGCGTCTCGGCGCCGGTGAAGATCATGCCCGCGGCCATGGCCTGCAAGGCGAAGGGATTCATGGTGGTGTAGGGCAACTGGCCGATGTCGCGCGTGTTGAGGACGCGGCCTTGGGCGGAGGTAGCGGTATCGAGCAACGGCGCATCCGCCGAGACTTCCACCGATTGGCTGGTTTGCCCAATCTCAAGTTTCAGGTTGAGAGCCAGACGGTCGCCGGTGTTCACCGTGATGCCGGTCTGCACGAACTTCTTGAATCCCGGCGAATCGACAGAGACGGAATACGTCCCCGGGACCAGGAAGCCGACTTCAAAATATCCTGTTTGATTGGTGGTGTCATTACTGGAGACGTTCGTGGCGAGATTCGTGACCACGACCGCCGCGCCGGGCACCACCGCGTTCTGCGGGTCAACGACCTTGCCCGTGATGCTGCCGCGCGATTCCTGCGCCAGACAGACCGTGGAAAGACAAAGCAGCAATGCAACGCCTATCAACAAGGCGCGATTCTGCATGAGATGCAAACGTAGCATTCAACCTCCCGTACGGTTCAAAAGACCCGTGGGGCTATTTTCGTACGGAAGGCGGGATCATGCAAGCAGTATTTTCAGAGCTGAAGAGGTTATATTCTGCAAAACGTCATCCCATGCATCGCAGCGCCGCAAGTGCTTTTCTCTCAGGAGATTATGCGAACCAGGGAGATTTGGCGCCAGCGCCCGCCAGCGGGACTTCGCGTTTCTCCCTGCGAAACCCAAGAACAAGAAAGCCGGCTTCCGGATGGTGAATCCGGAAGCCGGCCCCAGCCATCGACAACCGTCGGGGCTTGACAGGCCGCTCCCTATCAGAACGTAAGTCTGGCGCTGAACTGCAACTTGCGCGGCGAATTGGCCATCGACGTGAAAATGCCGAACGTGGCGGAATCGATACCTGTTCCCGGCGCCGCGAAATGTACGGCGTTGTTGATGTTAAAGGCGTCCGCCTGGAAGGCCAGCTTGGCGCACTCGCAAATCGCGAACTCCCGGCGGACGGAGATATCCACATCCGCGTTGTGCGGCGCAAACAGCCCCAGCGCAGCCGAGCGCGGAATATTGCCTTCCGTGTAAGCCGGCGCGTCGACGAAGGCCGCCTTGTTGAGGTAGGACGTCGTGGTGATATTTCCCGTCCCCGGCGTGCCATTCTGCCACACGCTTCCCGAAAAGCCCGGGACATAATTCGGATAGCAAGAGGCGTCGATAATGCCGCCACCGGTGCATGTGCCGGTGATCGACAAGGGCGCCCCACCGGCATACGTGAAGATTCCCGAGAACTGCCAGTTGCCGATCACCGCGTTCAGCGGCCGGACATTGCTTTTCAGCTTGCCGGCGCCGAAGGGCAGCCGATAGACAAATGTGGCGCTAACCACGGTCGGGTGATCGATCGTGCCCGGTCCTTTTTCGAGGAAGTCCTTATTCGGATCGCGCACCCCGACCAGATCGTCCAGTTCCTTGCTGTAGGTGTAGTTGAACATGAACGTCAAGCCGTGGGCTAGCCGTTGGCTGAGCGACATCTGGAGTGAGTTATAGGTCGAATTTCCAACATCCAGCCAGGGATCGGAGATGCCGCCATATTGCGGGAAGGGCTTCAGAGCCTGGGCCACGGTTCCAGAGAAGTTCGGGAACGGTGTTTTGAAGCTGGGGAACATGGCCTGAACCGTTGCCAGCGAGGTCGCATTCAGGGTTGAACTCAGGGTCCCTTGCAGCGGAAGATACGTCACCGGAATCTGGTTGGTATAGGGCCCGGCGACGCCGGCGCCCGGCAGCCAGTGGCCCGCACTGGCGCTATAAGACACGCTGGCCATCAGGTTCTGCGTAATCGAGTGCTGGATGTTGATGTGCCAATCCTCGTAATAGGGAGCTTTCCCGCCGTAAAGGGGATCGCCGTACGTCATCCCGACAGCCGTGGAGGGGCCGGCCCACGGCCCTCCGGCCGCCAACGCAGACGCCGCGGTGATATAGCCAATACCGTAGCTGGGGTTGATGTACGGCGGGGGATACGCGATCCCCGGGACGCCGTTATCCCAGATGTATGCCGGCTGCCCGGTGGCAACCGAGGACTGGGCGTTGGTGCCGTTGTAACCAACCTGGCTCAGCCCCTGCCGTCCGTTGGCGCGCCCTCCCACGCCGCCGGCGTGCACGTAAAATATGCTGTAACCCGCCCGGATGACGGTCTTCTGGCCCAACCGGTAGGCGAGCCCGATGCGAGGCCCGGGGTTGACGTTGTGCTGCTGCACCGGGGTCGCGCAGTTGCAGCCGTCGGTGCCGTTGCCGGCAAATTGCAGCGCTCCCGGAATGTTCCCCGCGATCGGGTTGGCCAAAGTCGGATTGAAGAAAGACATCCGGTTGACCACTTCCGTGAACGGACTCCAAATGTCCCAGCGGAGACCCAGGTTCAGGCTCAGCCGCGAGTTGACTTTGAAATCGTCCTGAACATACCAGGCATATGTCTTGTAACGTCCGCCGGTTTCGGTGACCGAATCCTGCGTGTTCGTGCTGCTGTCCACCATGCCCAACAGATAACTCGCGTACCCCAGACCGGTGGTGCCGCTGAGCGCTCCGTTGACAAACTGGGCCGTCTCATTGTTGCTGAACGTGAAGGCGGCATCCAAAGCAAAGGTCTCGTTATCCTGGAGCGTCTGCCACTGGAAGCCGAATGTCAGGTTGTGCCGTCCCTTGGTCCACAGGAAATTATCTTGCGCGTCAACTGTGTTCTGCGCTTCGTTGTACACGTGTGAGTTGGTTCCGTCCCAGCTCACGGGAGCGTTCTGGCCGCCAAAGCTGACATCCGGAAACGCCGTGCTGGCGAAACCGGCCGGCAGACCGATGAGGCCCGCCTTTCCCGGATAGTTACCGTTGACGGTGGGGTCCGTCAGAGGGATCCACAGACGGCTCAAAGACAAGCTGACCTGGTTGACCAGGGTCGGTGAGATCACGTAAGAATCGTGAAGCTGCGACACGGTCGAGTACTCGATCACGTC
This sequence comes from Bryobacteraceae bacterium, assembly GCA_049590695.1. Classification (GTDB taxonomy): domain Bacteria; phylum Acidobacteriota; class Terriglobia; order Bryobacterales; family Bryobacteraceae; genus Fen-178. The sequence goes on along the minus strand of JBAWDI010000199.1, from coordinate 7,540 downwards.
TCTGCCGTCGGTATAAGGTGTGGGCAGCGTCGACGTGCTCACCGGCGTCAGGCTGCCGACGGTCGGCCAGTTATACTTGCCCGTGGTGTACAGGGCGAAGATCCGGTGTTTGTCGCTCAGGTTGTAGTCGATCTTATCCGTGGTGCTGTCGTTATCGACTGTGCTGGGCAACACGGCCAGGTAATTGTTCGTAATGTTGGTGTTGGTGGGGGGCGGAAGATAAGACGCCAACGACTGGGAAGCCTTTGAGATGCGGCTGGTGGGGATGAGGTTGTTGGGGAACGGTGTCCGCGCCGCGGTCCCGGTCGCGCTGGTGGGGTCGTAAATCACCTGCGGGAATGCGCTGAAATCGCCCGTCCGCTCGGCCGTGGTCGGTATGCTCTGGTAGCCGACAGGGGTCGTGGCCGAAACCAGACGGTATCCATCGTAGTTGCCGAAGAAAAACAATTTGTTCTTCCGGATGGGGCCGCTGATGGTGGCCCCGAATTCGTTCTGATGGTCGGCCGGCAAGACCGCCGCAAAAAAGCCTCGGGCGTCGAAATCGGTGTTCCGGAAGTATTCGTAGACGCCGCCGTGGAAACTGTTGCCGCCCGACTTGAGAACGTAATTCTCCATGCCCTGTCCTTCGTACATGGCCTTGGCGCCGGCCGTCTCCACCTGAAACTGGTCCACGGCCTCCACCGAAACCCCGAACGCCAGGTTGCGCGTGTCGGCCTCGGTTCCGGCGCTGGTCAACGGCAGACCCTCGATGTAGACCTCGTTCTGATAAGTCTGGCCGCCGTTGAACGAACCGGTAGACGGACCGGCCGCCTGCGTGCTGTAGTTGTCGACGCCTACGGCCAAGCCGGCGAACGCCGAAGGATCGCGGGGAGACCCGGCCGCGTTCATGGCCAGCGGAAGCGCGTCGTAGACGTTGTTCTGCATGGAGGAGCCCAGCGCCACATCGTCCGTCTTCAGCACGGATGGCGCGGCTTCCACGGTGATCGATTGCGTGGCCGCGCCGACCTGCAACTTGGGATTCACGGCCACATTTGCCAGCGCTTCCAAAACCACATGTTGTTGAGTGAGAGTTTCAAAACCGGCGGCCCTGACCGTAACGGTATACTCGCCGGCGGGAAGCAACGAGATCGCAAAAACCCCGGCCTCCGTGGTTTCGCGGGCGGTTTGGACCCCCGTGGCCACATTCGTGGCGGTTACTGAAGCGCCGGGTACAGCCGCACCCGATGGATCCGTGACGGTTCCTTGAATCGTTCCACTACCGCCCACTTGCGCAGTCGCAGCCGCGACTGCCAGCAGCGCTGCCAATAAGCAATGCAAAACCCGCATCGTTAGCCTCCATTCTTCACGTTTGGCTCAAAATCGGTCCGATCGCCGGCCTCATTCCTCTTCATCGATCTGTCGAAACCTGGCGCGCACGGCGCACGGCAAGACAAAATACACCTCGAAAACGGTCTCAGTCCGATCACGGCGATTAGCAGAAGCGAGCCTAAGGTATTTTAAGGCGAATTGAGGCGAATGTCATCAAATCTTTCGCCGTACTGGAAACTAGACGAAACGCATACTGGTGCCTATGCTTTTCGCATAGGTTCTGGCGGGCGATTGGTGGTGATACCCTGAGGTAGCGCGAACCTTGCGATGCCGAAGTCAGCCCCTCTCGCCCGCCCACGGCGGCTCCCGGCGATGGACGCAGCCCGGCGCCTCGCGGCGCCGGTTCTGCTCACCCTCGCGCTGCCACTGGTGTGCGCGGCGGGACTCGGATTCCCACCGGGAGACCCCAGCTATGGGGTCGACTTCTGGCGCGAGGCGGAGGGTCTGCCGCAATCCCGAGTGAGGGCCATCGTCGAGACCCACGACGGCTACATCTGGTTGGGCACCGATGGCGGCGCCGTGCGCTTCAATGGGAGCAGTTTCAGGGCGTTCACCGTGGAAACCGGAAGTCTGAAGGACAACGAAATCTGGGCGCTTCAGGAAGACGACGAGAATGCGCTCTGGATCGGCACCTATGGAGGCGGCCTGACCCGCCTGAAAGATGGCCGGTTCCGAACCTTCTCGACCTCCGACGGCCTGCCCGACGACGTCATCACGCACATCGAAAAGGACTCGTCGGGAGATCTCTGGATCGCGACGTCGAGCGGGTTCTGCCGTTATTCGCACGGGCGTTTCACGCGCATTGTAGCGCCGGGCAGACCCACCGTCGGCGGACGCGACACCATCTGCGCGCGCTCTCCTGGCGGCGTGTTCGTGTCCACGGGCTCTCAGGTGCTCCGATACTCGGACGGCCGCTTCGACCCGCTCGGCGGACTCGTCCAGAAAGGCGACGGATCGATTGAACGGCTCACGTGCGCCGCCGATGGTTCGGTGTGGGTCGGATTCAGCAATCGCGCAATCAAGAACTGGAAGAACGGCAGGGCCGCCACATTCACGCCGCAACACGGCCCAGCCACCGATATCGCGCTACTCTATGAAGACCCCGCCGGGGGCGTCTGGGCGGTTTTGGGGCGGACGATTTACCGTCTGCGAAACGGGCGATTCCTGCCTTTGCCCCTGGAGGATGAGAGAACCGACCTCGGCGCCGTGTACAGCATGTTTGTCGATCGCGAAGGCAGCATCTGGGTGGGACTTCAATCGAATGGGCTAGGGCGTCTCCGTGTGAAGCCGATCTCGACCCTGCCCGCTCCGGAAGGCGTGCCCGACGATATTGCGCGGTGCGTTTTCCAGGATCGGCACGGCGACGTCTGGGTCGGAACCACCAACGGTTTCGCCCGGTATCGCGAGGGAAGGCTGCTTTCGCACACGATCCTCCCGGAAGGGTATTTGGGACCCGTCAGGTCGTTCGCGGAAGATCCGCAAGGCCGGCTCTGGATTGCGGCCGGCAAGGATCTGCTGCTGCTGGATCACGGCCGTCCGACCGCTTTCCCCGGCTGGCGGGCGTCTTCCGTAATCATGGTGATTTACAGAGATTCGCTCGGCGGCATGTGGGTGGGCGCCGACTGGGATGGGCTCTATCAGTGGACCGGCCAGGCTTTCCGCAATTACCGTACCCAGGATGGATTGGCCGGAAATCGAGTCCGCGCCCTGTTGCGCGACCGCCAGGGCGCACTCTGGATCGGAACAGCCGGGACTGGCGTAAGCCGGTTTTTTCAGGGGAGGTTTACCAATTATGGGACCAGTGCGGGCCTGGCTGGGAACCGTGTTTATGCCATTCACGAAGACGAGGACGGAACACTATGGTTCGCCGCGCGTGGCGGGCTGACCCGGCTGAAGGACGGAAAGTTCTTTTCCTATGCCTCGGCTCCAGGCCTGTTGGCCGATTTCGTCTATAGCATTCTCGATGACGGACCGGGCAACTTCTGGTTTAGCTCCGCCCACGGGATCTTCAAGATCGGTAAAGCCGAACTGGCGGATTTCGCGGACGGGCGGGCCAGGAAAGTCACCCCGGTGAGTTATGGCGTGCGGGATGGGATGAAGACGCGCGCCGGCAACGTCGGCAACCAACCTGTAGCATGGAAGACATCCGATGGCCTGCTGTTGTTCACTTCCTTGAAGGGCGTGGTGGTCGTCGATCCCAGCCGCCTGACATCCAGTTCCTATGTCCCCCCCGTGCACATCGAAGGCGTCACTGTGAACCGCCAGAAGCAGCCACTGGACCGCGAACCCAGTTTGCCGGTGGACGCGGGAGAGGTTCAGATCGACTACGCCGCGCTGAGCTATCTGAATCCCGAGAAGGTCCGGTATAAGTACATGCTGGCGGGGTTCGACGCCGATTGGGTGGACGCGGGAGACAGGAGCTTCGCCTACTACGCGAATCTGCCTCCGGGCGCTTTCCGTTTCCACGTGATCGCCGGCAGCGTGGACGGGCAGTGGAATCGGCAGGGGGCTTACTTTGGATTCCAATTGCGGCCGCGCTTTTATCAAACACGGTTGTTCTGGGGCGCCGTCGTCTCGGTTGTGTTGCTGATCGCGTGGCTGTTCCACAGGCTGCGGATGCACGAGCTAAAGGCCCGGTACCGGGCGGTCCTGGGGGAGCGCCACCGGATCTCGCAAGACATTCACGACACCTTCGCCCAAAACCTGGCGGGCATTGCGCTGCAACTGGATTCGGTCACCATGCAGTTGGAGGAGATCCCGCCGGGGGTGCGGGGCCGGCTCGACGAAGCCTGCAACCTGACTCGCTATAGCCTGGCCGAAGCCCGGCGCACGTTGACCGACCTGCGCTCCGATGAACTCGAAGGCACGGAATTGACGATTGCGCTGCCCGAGATCGCCAAGCGGCTGGTGGGCGCCGCCGCCGTTCAGACCGCCATGCACGTGGCCGGCACGCCGCAACGGCTTGGCCCGGTGACCGAGAAAGCCCTGATCCGCATCTTCCAGGAGGCCATGGCGAATGCGCTGAAACATTCGCATGCCGGAAGTATCGATATCCAATTACGCTACGAGGAAGCGGGCCTTGTGCTGGCGGTGAAGGACGATGGCCGCGGCTTCGATGCGGAACGCGCGATTCCCCTGGCCGTGGGACACTACGGGCTGACCGGCATGCGCGAGCGGGCCGAGCGGATCGGCGGGCGCATGACGCTGACCAGCGCGCCCGGTCAAGGTACTGAATTGGTGATTTCCGTGCCGTTCGCCGAATAGCGCCGGCACATAGGACACGAGCTTATGAGCGACTCATCGCAGATCCGCATCATGATTGTGGAGGATCATTTCGTGGTCCGCGAGGGGCTGAAAGCGATCATCGACAGCCAGAAGGACATGGTCACCGTCGCCGAAGCCGGCAACGGCAGGCAGGCAGTAGAGGCATTTGAACGATATCAGCCCGACGTTACGCTGATGGACGTGAGAATCCCCGGCCTGAATGGCATCGACGCGATCGGCGCCATCGTCGCGAAATTCCCCAACGCCCATGTCATCGTGCTCTCCACGTACGGCGGCGACGAGAACATCTTTCGCGCCTTCCAGGCGGGCGCGATGGCCTATTTCCTCAAGGACATCAAGGGCCAGGACTTGGTGGACGCGATTCGAGCCGTGCATGCGGGGCAGCGCGTGGTGCCGCCGGAGATCGCATCCCAACTCGCCGGGCGAGTCCCGCTCACGGCTTTGAGCCCGCGCGAGATGGAGATCCTGACTCTCGTCGCTAAGGGCAAGTCCAATAAAGAGATCGCCGCCAAACTCGCCATCAGCGAGGGCACGGTCCGGGTTCATGCGAGCAATCTGCTGTCCAAGCTCCGTTGCAGCGGCCGGGCCCAGGCGGTCTCGGAAGCCATCCGCCGCGGCATTATCGAAGTGGAATGACGCCGCGCGCCGCGTGTTACCCTGATTCGGCGGCGGATTGTCTGTGAAGCGATTTCCCTTTCTCGACTGGATGCGCGGGCTGGCCGTGGTCATCATGATCCAGTGCCACGTGTTCAATTCGTTCGCGCGCATGGACGTGCGCGAGGGCGGCCCCTACGTGCTTTCGCAATTCGTGGGCGGAATGGCCGCGCCGCTGTTCCTCTTCATGGCGGGCATGACGTTCGCCTTCCAGTTGGAGAGCCTGGAGCGTCGCGAGCCGAACCGCTGGCAGCGCTGGCGCATTTCGCTGCGGCGCGCGGGCTACATCCTGGGCATCGCATTCCTGTTCCGTTTCACCAACTGGCTGGCCAGCCTGCCCCATTCCGACCTGGGCGAGATCACCAAGGTGGACATTCTGAACTGCATGGGCGTGGGGATCGCGGCGGTCTCCTTCGCGGCGCTATTCGAGTTCAAGGGGCGCGTGCGCTTCGCCGTGCTGGCGGGGCTGGCGATCGCCGCGGCGGCGCCCATCATGACCAACCTCCCGTGGGGCGGGACGCCGGCGTTCGTCCAGGAATACCTCGTGTCCGGTCCCGGCCGCCCGCGATTCGCGTTCTTCCCGTGCGCGTCTTACGTCGGGTTCGGCCTGGCCACCGGTGCCATCGTCAAGCGCACGGCCGCGGACCGGCTGGACCGGTTCATGCAGTGGTCCGTTCTGATCGGATTCGCGCTGGTCTTCATCGCGCAGTATTTTTCCAACATCCCGTATTCCATCTACCCCAAATCCGATTTCTGGAGAGACAGCCCGGCGCTCATCCTGATCCGCGTGGGCATCATGCTGCTGATGATGGCCGGGGCGTACCTCTGGACGGAGTTCGGCATGGGGACAACCTGGAGCTGGATGCTATGCTTCGGGAAGACTTCGCTGATGGTGTACTGGGTGCACGTAATGATGGTTTACGGGGACTTGGCGAAGCCATTCAAACGCGCGCTATCGATTCCGCAAACCGTGCTGGCGACCCTCCTGGTGATGGTGTCGATGGTGGCGCTGGCCGCCGCGCGGCTATGGTGGCAGGCGCGGCGGGCAGCCAAGGCCACGGCCGCCAGCGCGAATTAGGGCGTGCCGGTGTGCTCGCCGGTTCCCTTCCCGGCAGCTAGTTTCTCTGCCAGGGTGTCGATGGAGGCGCTCCGTAAAACGCCCATCATGGCCTCCTGCGCTTCGGCCCAGACGCCATGCGCCGAGCACGCCTCCTGGCGGCCGCAAGCGTGGTCTGAAGTGAGACACAGGTTGAGGCGCACGGGACCCTCAATGGCCTGCACCACATTCAGTATCGAAGCGCCGCGGTTGGCCTTGGGGAGCTCGAAGCCCCCGGTGTTGCCCCGGTGCGAAATCACCAGCCCGGCGCGGGTGAGGCTTTGCAGCACTTTCGAAAGGAACTGCTCGGGACATTCGGCCTCGCGGGCCAGTTCCCCGCGGCTGGCGCGGGTTCCCGGCGGCAGCCCGGCCAAGTGAATCATCACCCGCACGGCATAGTCGGCGGCTCTTGTCAGTTGCATATCGGATATGTCCCATTGTAACCTTACCGCCGCATCCGAAAGGCCTGGTTATTTCGCCGGCCTGGCGCTACTGATAGTGGATCGTGATGGTGGTGCCGCCCGAGGCGCCGCTATCGAATGCGGTCCGATTGCCCTGGGTCACCGTCACGTGGGAAATCTTCGCGTTGGAGTTATTGTGAGCCAGGTGGTTGGCGTCGGCTCCGGCGTGGAACGAGCCGAAGTCCGTTATAACCTGCAACCCTGTGCCGTTGTTGGCCGTGGTCACGGTAATATCGGTCGAGGCGTAGCGCACGGCAACGGTGCACTTCTGCCCCGAAAATGTCACCGTCCGGTTATTGCCGGGCATGGCGATCACAACCTGGGTGACGGATCTTCCGCCATCGGGGTGAACGTTCGCGTTCCCGCCGGCGGTGGTGAAGTTGGCCCACGGAACCCCCCGGGATTCCATGGTCAGCGATCCGTCCGCAATGATGATAGGTGTATCGGAGCGCTGGGCCCACATGTGGACACACCCAACGATGGCAGCCGCCAGGATCGCTACGAAGACGACCGTCAGGCTGCGCAGTTTTCGATTGAAGGTGAAGTGAGTGGCTATGATAGCGTCGGTCCCCTTCCCGCGAGCCGCTCCAGAGTCATCTCCCCCCCACGAGCCGGGCAAGCTGGCTGCGAGCATACTGGATGTCGGGCCGGGCTAAGTATGTACTATAGCTATCAG
>JBAWDI010000198.1:0-2152 GCA_049590695.1 Bryobacteraceae bacterium | reverse complement strand
GCCTCCCTATTGGCCTATGAGAGAGTGGTCGAGGCGATTCACGCCCGGCAGGCCGTCATTCCTCTGCGCTACGGCTGCGTGATGGAGAATGAGTCCGCAGTCGTTCGTCTCCTGGAGGACCACCGCCAGGAGTACGGGGCGCAGCTAGCCCGGCTTCTAGGGATGACCGAGATGGGCATCCGCGTCCTGTGGCCGGCGCGCGCCGGGGTTCCGCCCGCCGTTCCGCCGTCCCCGGGAGCCGCCTACCTGGCATCCTTGCGCAATCGCTACCCCTTCGGCAACGCACTCGACGGGGAGGAAACCCAACTGGCGGATCGCATCGCCGGCTTGCTCTCAGGCTGCTCCACCGAGCAGCGGAGAGAGGTTTCCTCGTCCAGCCAGCGGCGCCTCCTCTCGCTGTACTTTCTGACGTCGAAAGACGGCGTGGAACGATTTCGGAGCGAGGCTCGGAAGATCTGTCCGCCCAGTGGGGCCAAGATATTACTAAGTGGGCCATGGCCTCCTTATAACTTCGCGGGGTCGCCTGAATGACTCTGTGGAATGGGCGCCATGGAGCGGGTTCCGCCGTAGTACCTTTCGAGATGGTGCTGCGAGCGCTATCCCTTGCGGTATCAGTAAGTAGTTTCACGACACTCAACCGGAATGTCATGGCCTTTGACGTGCTAGTTAGAGGATAGGTCGAACATAAGTGAGACCCAATCGCGGTGGAAAGCCGGAAAGGAGAAAATCATGGCAAAAGTAGCAAAGTCCACGGATTCCTCGAGTTTGGCGGAAGTGGTTGACCGCATTCTTGACAAAGGCATCGTTATTGACGCCTGGGTCAAGGTGTCGCTGGTCGGCATCGAACTACTCTCGGTGGAAGCTCGCGTTGTGATCGCTTCGGTTGAGACCTATTTGAAGTATGCCGAAGCCATCGGTCTGACCGCCAGCGCTGCGGCGCCGGCTTAGAACTGGGTCCGAAAAAATTCCCGCCGCCGGCCGGAGGCCCGCCACAGGGCCTCTTCCGGCTGGGGAACCCAAGGACGCCGGAGAGAGGAAAGGAGCTTACGGTATGTTGACAGAAGATATGACACGTTTGTGCGATGAAATCGTGGCGATGCGCAAGATGCGCGGTACCATGATGACCGAGTTGCAGCACGGCGCCAAGGGGCTGACGCACAGTGTTACCAAGCTGTGCGCGCACTTCGGCCGCGTGCGCGCGACCATGGCGAAACGGACCCAGAACGAACGCCTGGCTTTTTTGAGCAGCCTGAAGCGCTCGGTTGGCGCCGAGCGGCGCGAGATGAGAAACGACCTGGCCGGCGCCCGCAGGGCCTGGGCCGGCAAGAGCTAGTAGCGGCAATCGGTGGGGACCGAAACTCAAGCGGGCGGGAGCAAATGGCCCAACAGCGATAGTAGTTCCTGTCCGGGGCCCACCGGCGGGTTCGCCGTGCGGGTGGCCCAAGGCGCTTGAGTCAGGCCTCCCGCCAGCGGCCTTTCGGAACGTGCCGTGGGGACTCGGTAGGAAGAAGAGGAGAGTCAGATGGAAATCAACTGTCTTGGTTGCGGGTTTAAGGTGGATCTAGCCGACGCCTATGACGACTACGTAGGCCAGGTCAAGTGCTTCGGCTGTGGCGCGATCATGGAAATCGAGACCCAGGCTGGCAACATCCGGGCAGTCAATGCCGTGACGGAGGAGCAGATCCCGGTGGTCGAGGAGTTTGTTGTGCGGAGCGTTGGCTAAGAGCCGGTCCGGCGAGATTCGAGATCCCCGCCGGCTGAAGCGAAGCTACTGCGGCTGGGTTTTGGGGGGCCGGCGCAAATCGCAAAAACTCCAGTGCATTGTGTGAGGTTGGATAAGGGAGGACAAACGTGGGTGTATTGACTGTATCGATGACGGGGTTGCGGGATGCGATTGTGTCCGCGCGCCAAGCCCGAGTGGCCTTGCTGGGCGATTTGGTCCGCCAGAACGGCGAGCGGCGCAATCGGGTTTCCACTTTGTGCGCCGGCTTCGCGCGCGACCGCGCGGGCGCCCACCGGGCCTGGTTCGGTCCATTGCTTTTCGAACGCCAGACTCCGGAGAAACACCGGCCGGCGGCCAAGGCCCCAGCCGAACAGCAGCCGCCTGCCACGCCCAAAGCGGAGCCGCCCAGGCACAAGCCCGCTCATAAGC
>JBAWDI010000197.1:0-1766 GCA_049590695.1 Bryobacteraceae bacterium | reverse complement strand
GCCACCGCCACGGGGCAGGGAATTGCCGCGATCGCCGGCACCGGCTCGATCGCCATCGGCCGCAACGCCGAGGGCCGGCGAGCGCGCGCCGGCGGCTGGGGTTATATTTTCGGCGACGAGGGATCCGGATTCGACAACGCCCGCCAGGCACTGCGCGCCGCGCTCCGCATGGAGGAAGGCTGGGGACCGCCTACCCGCTTGCGCCAGGCATTGCTGGACTCCACCGGGCAGCGGGATGCCAACGCGGTGCTGCACCTCTTTTACACTCCCGCATGGCCACGCTCGCGCGTGGCCGCGCTGGCGTCGCTGGCGGATGCGGCCGCCGCCCAGGGAGACGCCGCGGCGATTGGAATTCTGAACCGCGCCGCAGTCGAGTTGGCCCTGCTGGTGGCGGCCATCCGTTCTCAATTGTGGAAGCCCGGCGACGCTGTGGACGTGGCATACATCGGGGGTGTCTTCCAAAGCGCCACCGTGCTGGAACGCTTCCGCATGTTGGTGGAACTGGAACCGGGGAACCGCTGCGGACCGCCCAGACACGGACCGGCGGAAGGCGCGCTGCTGGAGGCCTATCGCACGGTGGGGCTAAATCCGAAAGTTGTAGTTCTTGACTCTCTTTAGTGATATACTCAAACTACGGTATTGAGTCTCAACCTACAGGGAGGCCGACTGAGCAACAACCGGCGGCCGATAACCTCTCCGCGCTGAGTAAACCGCACCCGGCCTTGAGGCAGAAAGGGTGGTTGCGGAGTGGATGTTGGGAAGTTCTTGGCACATTTGCGTGCGGAACTTGATCTGATTGAAAGAGCGATCGCTAATATGGAAGACCTTGGGCGCAAAGGAAAGCGCGGCCGTGGCCGGCCGCTAGGTCTGGTCTCGAAAAGCAATCAGAACGAGACCAGGAAGGCGTCCTCCGAACTATCAGGTCACGTGGACCATTAGAGACCGTCGGCGTTCAGGTTCCACCACGCCCGCAAGATCCCGCATTCAAGCCGCCTGAGAAGCCCCTCTCGCCCGAGGATCGGTGTGGTTCTTCCGAATGGAGAGCAAACAGATGCCTGCAACTTCACGCGACATCATCACACAGGAGCAACTGAGGATTGGCTCGGACCTCATTGAGAACGTGTCCATTGCGACGCGCATTTGCAGGATCTACATGCAAGATCTTCAGCGTCGGGTGGTTGGCGGCGTAACCATTGAGCCAGGCGCACTGACGTTTAGGCCGGAACAGATGTCTGTCTGCCACACGTATTGCTGAAGCAGACTTCCGGACGCGAAACCATAACTTCCTATAACGGATATTATGTAAACTTATAGGCCGGGGCGAAAAAAGGGCCCGGTCCCCGCTGAATCAGGACCGGGCCCATGGGAAGAAACTGACGCTTTCGTCGATGGAAACTCTCTACCGGTGGCCGCCTCCCCTGCTGCTGCTTCCCCCGCCCGATGAGCGGCTGGCGCCACCTCCGCCTGAGGGCCGGCTCACACTGCCACCACCGGAATAGCTGCGCGGCGCGCTGTAACTCCCGCCGCCGGACCGCTGCTGCACTACCGGAGGCGCAATCCGCAAAGACTGCGGCGCGCTGTAACGGTATCCCGACTGAGGTTGGGAGTACTGTTGCCGGGGAGCGCCGTTGGATGAACCCGGATTGCCGAATCCCGTCCAGCCGCGGTTGTTCTGCGTCGCCGGTTGGCTGCGCGGCGCTTGCTGGCTGCCGCCCGGTTCGCCGAACTGCCGCCATCCACCGGCCGCCTGGCCCTGGCCGCTACCC
>JBAWDI010000196.1:0-2652 GCA_049590695.1 Bryobacteraceae bacterium | reverse complement strand
CGGTGACCTTGTTAGTGCGGAGATACTCGGTGGCGAAGTTGGTGAAAGAGCCGCTGGCATCGAGCACTGCGCGCAGGCGGTTGGTGGCCGGCGGATAGACCACCATGTCCGGCTGAATGCCGCCGCCGCCCGTCACCACGCGCCCTTTGTCCGTGTGGAATTCTTTCCGCGCATTGGGGTGCTCGGTGGCGGCGCCCAGCTCGAAGCGCGCGGCGTCCAGCGGCTTCTGGATGGAGCGGCCGCTGGGCGTGTAGTAGAGCGCGGTGGTCAACGCCAGGCCGGCGCCTTCGCTCAGCGGAAACACGCTCTGTACCAGCCCTTTTCCGAAGCTGGGCTGCCCGATGATGGTGGCGCGGTCGTGGTCCTGCATGGCGCCGGAGACGATTTCCGAAGCGCTGGCGGTTTTTTGGTTGATGAGAATGGCCAGCTTGAATCCATAGGGCGTGGCGATGGACGGCACCACTTCGGATTTCTCCGGCACGTGGCGGCCACGCACCGTGACGATCTTCGCGCCCGGCGGAAGGAACAGCGAGCAGGTATCGAGGGCCGCGGTCAGCAGTCCGCCGGGATTATTGCGCAGGTCGAGAACCAGCCCGGCCAGGCGGTCGCCGCCCAGTTTTTCGATGGCCTCCTTGAGCTGACCGCTGGTCTTCTCGTCGAAGCTCGCGACCCGTATGTAGCCGATGCCCGCCCCGACGAAGAATGTGCGCTCGACGCTGGGGGCCTGCATCTCCTCCGGCGTGAGAACCAGGTGCTTGATGCCGGCCGAGCCGGGCGGCCTCACGTCCAACTGCGCCTGCTGCTGGCGCGACTCCGAAAGGAGCTCGGTGAGCTGGTCCAGATCGAGCCGGTTGATGATGTATCCGTTGACGGCGACAATCTCGTCGCCCGGCGCGAGGCCGGCCTTGGCGGATGGAGTGCCGGGCAGCGTCTGGAGCACAATCACGCGCCCGGGCAGCAGCGAGACCACGCTGCCAAAGCCCTTCTGCGTGGACGATTCCATCCTCTTGAGCTGCTCGAACTGCGCCGGATCGAAGAAAACCGAATGCGGATCGAGTCGGCGCAAGAGTCCGGGGATGGCCCCCTGGTAGAAAGCCTGTTCGGACGTGACGGGATCGGCGGCGTTCTGCTGCACGATGGCAAAGGCGCCGATGACGCTCTTCATCTGCGAATCGAGGTCGTCGTCCGCGGCCAGCAGGGTGGCGGCAGCGCATAACACGGCGGCGGTGAGACGCAACATCAATCGGGCCAGATCCCGGCGATCTGGATTTGGACGCCGGGGAACTGCTTTGGTTCCAGCACGCCCTGAGTGAGGGCCTGCACGCTGCGCAAGAAGCCGCTCTCCAGATACAAGACTTCCACCGTGCGGGCTTCCGGCGAGACCACCCACATTTCAGGGACACCGAGGCTGGCGTAGTCGGCCAGCTTCCGTTCGCGCTCGCGGCGCGTGTTGCCCGGCGAAAGCACTTCCACCACGAGCTGCGGGGCGGAGTGAACGTACCCGTCCTGTTCGATCATCGTGCTCTTCTGGAAGACGGCCACATCGGGAACGCGGGAGGTCAGCGGCGCCTTGCGGATCACCAGGCCGAAAACGGTAGCCAACACCAGGAATTCACGTGCGTCCAGTTGAGCATCGAGCGCCTTGTATATCCGCTGCGCAATCAATGCGTGCTTCAACTTATTTGGCGGCATGATCAGAATCTCTCCGTCGACCACTTCCTCGATGAAGTCCGTGACCTCCGGCATGCGAAGCCACTCTTCGTAGGTGACCGTTTGCGGATTGGGTAAGCTTGCCATGGCGGCTCCCGATGATTCCTATTCTATCGCGCGAACCGTGTCGCTTTCTGGCGCTGGTGCCGGTCGAGCGCCAGTTCGATCAGCCGGTCGATGAGCGCTGAAAAGGAGATGCCGCTGTGCTCCCACATCTTGGGAAACATGCTGATCGACGTGAACCCGGGGATGGTGTTGATCTCGTTGATATAGATCCGGCCGGTGGCGGCTTCGAGAAGGAAATCGACGCGCGCCATGCCCTCGCACTCCACCGCCCGGTAGCATTCCACGGCCAGCCGGCGCACTTCTTCGGTCTTTTCCGGCGGCAGATCGGCGGGAACTTTGGTTTGGGCGCGGTCCAGCAGGTACTTGTCCTCGTAATCGTAGAATTCGCGCGAGGGCAGAATTTCGCAGGGCAAGGAAGCCTCGGGCGCCTCGTTGCCCAGCACCGAGCATTCCAGCTCACGGCCCGCGATTCCGCGCTCCACAATGATCTTGCGGTCGTATTGCGCGGCCAGCGCCACGGCGGCCTCCAACTCCTTCCGATCATGCGCTTTGGAAATCCCCACCGACGAGCCCAGGTTGGCTGGCTTGACGAACATCGGGAACGGCAGGCGCGCGCAGGCCTCTGTGACGTCCGGATGCTCGCGCGTCACCGTCACGTAGTCTACCACCGGCAACAACCGTTCCATCGAGACACGTTTCGTCATCTCCTTGTCCATGGAGACGGAGGAGGCGAGCACGCCGGCGCCCACGTAGGGCAGATCCGCGAGTTCGAGCAGGCCCTGCACCGTGCCATCCTCGCCGAAGGTGCCGTGCAGCACCGGAAAGACCACGTCGATCTCCGGTTGCGCGCCTGGTTCGGGCAGGATGGGCCGCGGC
>JBAWDI010000195.1:0-2703 GCA_049590695.1 Bryobacteraceae bacterium | reverse complement strand
CTTCGGGCAGCAGAGTGGTAAGTACTTGCCAGTTTTCATCTTGAGCGCCAAGCATGGTCTGAGTTTAGACCAAAAGCGAATAAAAAGCAACTATTATCTTAGCGCTTATGGGGCATGCCCGGCCCTTACTCGATCAACCCGCTCCTTACCGCAAACCGCACCAGTTCGCCGATGCTGTGCAGGTTCAGCTTTTCCAGGATGCGGCCGCGGTGCGCCTCCACGGTGTACACACTGAGGTTCAGCAGGCCGGCGATTTCCTTGTTGGTCTTGCCTTCGGCCAGCAGTTGTAAGACCTCGCGCTCGCGGCTGGTCAGCAGGTCGATGGGATTGGTGGCGTGGCGGCGGTAATCGTCCAGCACGGCGTTGGAAACGGCGGGGCTGAGGTAGCTTTCGCCGGAGGCCACCGCGCGGATGGCCGCCACCAGGTCGGCGGCGCCGGAATCCTTGAGCAGGTAGCCGCGCGCTCCGGCGCGCAGGATCTCGCGCACATAGACCGAATCCTTGTGCATGCTGAGCGCGATGACACGCGCGTGCGGGAGCGACGACGCCAAGCGGCGGGTGGCTTCGATGCCGTTCAGCTCCGGCATGCTGACATCCATCACCACCACGTCGGGGCGCAGTTGCTCCGCCAGATCCACGGCTTGGCGGCCGTTGGCGGCCTGGCCCACGATTTCCATATCGGCTTGGGCGTCGAGGATCATTTTGAAGCCCTGGCGGACCACGGCGTGGTCGTCAGCCAGTAGGATGCGAATGCGTTTCATGATGGATCGAAACCCGCGCTCACTTTCGCCCCGCTCGCAATTGGTTCACCATTTCCTGTAGCTTCGGATCGGGCCTGATCCGCAGCGCCGCTTCATACTGAGCGATGGCGTCCGGCAGCCGGCCAGGTAGTTGCGACAGGGCGTTTCCGAGGTTGATGTGCGTCTCGGCAAGATCGGGATTGATCCGCAGCGCTGCTTGATACTCGGCAATCGCCTCCGGCAAGCGCCCGCCGGAATTCGCCAGCGCGAGCCCCAGGTTGCTGTGCACGTCGGCGCGATCGGGTTCAAGCCGCAACGCCGCTTCAAACTCGGCAATGGCGTCCGGCAGCCGGCCCGGCAGGTGCGACAGGGTATTCCCCAGGTTCTCGTGCGCCGCGGCGAAATCGGGATTGATCCGCAGTGCCGCTTCATACTGGGCGATGGCGTCCGGCAGCCGGCCGGGCAGTTGCGCCAAGGCGTTTCCCAGGTTGAAGTGCGCCTCGACGAGACCGGGATTGATCCGCAGCGCTGCTTCGTAGTCGGCAACCGCCTCCGGCAAACGCCCGCGCGAATTCACCAGAGCCAGTCCCAGGTTGGCGTGCGCCTGGGCGTAACCGGGATCGATCCGCAATGCCGCTTCATACTGGGCAATGGCGTCCGGCAGCCGGCCAGGTAGCTGCGACAACGCGTTCCCCAGGTTGTAGTGCGCCTTGGCGCTTTCCGGACAAACGTCCACGGCGCTGGTCCAGAGAGTGAACTCGTCGAGCCAGTCGAGGTTCCGGGCGTAGGTTCGCGCGGCACATGCGAGGCACACTATTCCCAGCGCAATCCCTGCCGCCCGCATGGCCAGAGGCCGCTGGCGCAATACTTGCCGGCCAAGCGCGTAGATGGCCGCTACCACGCATCCGGCCAGGCCGATCGAAGGCAGATAGACGAACCGCTCGGCCATGATGCTCCCGATGAGAACCAGCAGATTGGACGTCGGGGCGAGAGCCACGAAGAAGAAAGCCAGGAAGAAAAACAGCGGCTTGGGTGTGCGGTACCAGCGGACAGCCAGCAAGGCGGCGCCCAGGCAGACTGTCAGCGCGATCAGCGTCTTCGCGTCCTCCCACTGCGCCGGATGCCAGCCAAACAGCGGCACGGCATTATACGAGTAATCCGGCGACAAGCGGGCCGGCCAAACAAACAGCCACAGATACTTGCCGATTACCTTGAAGGCCGTGAGCCGCGCCGTCCAGAAACCGGCGCTCATCAGGGGATTTTCGGCGAAGGGAGTCAGAATACGCAGTTGCAATGCGACGCGCAAATAGAAAAACGCGGCCAACGGCAACACCAGGGCGGCGTAGGTGAGCGCGCGCGCGCGCCACGCCGTGCGCTTTCGCCACGTCACGTCGTATAGAAGCATGATACCGGGCAGGACGGCGGCATTCTCTTTCGAAAAAATCCCGACCGTCTGGGCGGCCACCATTGCCATCACCCAGAGCAACTTGCGCCGCCCGGTAGCGGAGGCGCTTTTCACATAACACAGCAGGCCTGCCAGCACGCCGAGGGCGGCCAGCAGGTCGGCGCGGCCCACAACATTGGTGACGGATTCGGTGAGTAGCGGATGCAGTCCCCAGAACGCGGCCAGGGCAAAGGCCGGCGCGGCCGCCCCCAACACCAAAATGCCCAGCAGGTACACCAGCGAGACATTCACTCCGTGCAGGGCAAAATTCACCCAATGATAGCCGGCCGGATGCGTCCCGTTGCCGAAGACGGCGCAATTCACGAGGTATGAGGCGGTAGTGAGCGGGCGATACAGGCCCGAGGTGGTTCCGTGCCAATACTGTTCGGTCAGAATGAGCCGAAGGTTGTGCGGCGTCACGGCCCGGATGCGGGTATCCTGCGAAATCACCACGGCATTGTCGAACACCAGACCCGACGGGAAGGAATTGGAATACGCCGCCAGGACCAGGGCCCAGAG